>CAMDHS010000068.1 GCA_945898115.1 Comamonas sp. lk | reverse complement strand
GATTACCTTTGAGGCTGCCGCGCGCACCGGCAGCTTCACCGAGATGGCGCTGTAGCTTGCGGTCGGCCAACCGGAGGTGAGCCACGCCATTCGCCTGCTTGGTGTCCAAGCCGAGCCAGGCTGTGATCTGGCGGCGCAAGCGGCACTATGAGAGGTGGAAAACACTTGCGCTTTGGTGTCATCTTTATAAAATGGGTGCATTGATGTTTATTCATGGAGATATATCAAATGGCAAACGTGAATGTAAGAAACCTGCCCGATGAGGTGCATCGGGCCATTCGAATCCAAGCCGCCCATCATGGTCGCAGCACCGAGGCGGAAATCCGCGACATCCTAGAGCGGGCAGCTAAGCCTGAGGGGCGCGTGAAACTTGGCTCGTTCCTGGCTTGCATCGCCCGCGATGCTGGCGGCCTGACCGATGAAGAACATGCCTTGTTTGAGAGCGTGCGCATCAAGTCTGAAGCCCGTGCGGTGAGTTTCGAATGATCTTGCTCGATACGAACGTGATTTCGGAGCCGCAGCGCCGGGAACCCCATGCCCGCGTCCTTGAATGGCTCGACGCGCAAGCGCTGGAAACGCTCTACCTGTCCGCGATCACGGTAGCCGAGCTGCGTGCAGGTATTGCGCTCATGCCTGCCGGAAAGCGCCAGGACAGCCTGCATGACAACTTGGAAAAACGCCTGCTGCCGATGTTCGCCAATCGGGTTGTGTCGTTCGATATGGCTTGCACAAAAGCCTATGCCGAGCTGCTGGCCAAGTCCCGCGCTGCCGGCTTGACGGTCGAAACGGCGGATGCCTTGATTGCAGCCGTCGCCCTCGCCAATGGCTTCGCAGTCGCCACCCGCGACACCCGTCCTTTTGAAGCTGCTGGGGTGAACGTCATCAACCCTTGGCAAGCATCGCCATGAAGCAATGCGAACGACCCCCAGCCAAGCAACCCGCATGAGGAAGTCATGGCCCGGATGGATGCCCCGCTTGCCCGTTTGAGAGAGGGCACAAGCGCTCAGGTAGCCACTACCTAGGGGCTTGTGATGCTCAAAACCTGGGCAATAATCTTTTTCATACGCTTGGATTGCCTATACGTCCGTTTCATCCAAGCCATCAATTCAATACATGCTAAAGCGCTTTGACCAGCCCGCCATGGGCAACCTGATTACCTTCGAAGCCGCCGCCCGCACCGGTAGCTTTACCAAGGCCGCGCTGGAGCTGGCGGTAGGCCAACCAGCGGTGAGCCACGCCATTCGCCTGCTAGAGGACGAGCTGGGCGTGGTGCTGTTTGACCGGCGCCACAAGGGCGTGGAGCTGACCGAGGCTGGGCGCTATTTGCTAGAGCAGGTGAGCCTGGGGCTGACGCTGATGGACCAGGCTCTGCGCGAGGTGCGCAGCATGACGCCCGGTCACCAGGTCACGCTGGCGGTGTCCACGGCCACGGCCACTTGGTGGCTGATGCCGCGCATTGCGCGCTTCAAGCAGCAGCACCCGGACATTGAGCTGCGCTGCATCACCACCGACATTGACCTCGATTTGGAGCGCGAACGCATTGACCTGGCCATCACCCTGGGCAGTGGCGAATTTGCCCAGCACGCGCGCTGGCGTTTTGTGGACGAGGAAGTGTTTGCCGTCTGCAGCCCGGCTTTTCTGGCGGCAAACCCGCAGTTGCAAAGCCCGCAAGACCTGGCCAACAGCACTTTGCTGCACTTGGAAGAGCGCTACCGCCCCCGCGTGGACTGGTCGCTCTGGCTAGCGCGCTTTGGCGTGAGCGCCGCGCGCGCAGGCAAGGCGCTCACCTTTAACGACTATTCCATCGTGCTGCAAGCCGCCTTAGAGGGCCAGGGCCTGGCGCTGGGTTGGCGCCATATCGTAGAGCCGCTGATCGCCCAAGGCCGCCTGGTGCGCCCGGTGCCCCAAAGCGTGACCACCGACCAACCCATGTACATCGTCGCGTCCCGCGCCGGGCGCGCGCGCAGCGACGTGATGGCTTTGAAAGACTGGCTGGTGGTTGAGGCCGCGCAGAACCTGGCGCAGGACCGGGCCCAAGACGCAGCCCTTGCAGCGCCTTAGACCATCAGGTTGCTGCGCGCAGCAACTCGGTGTTGCGCGCGCGCAGACTGCCAGACTCGGGTGCCTGTGCAAGCTGGGTGACCGGGCATGCGGCACGCACCCGGTCGTGAAAGTCTTCAATACAGTGTTCGTAGGACGATAGCGGGCCAAACTCAAACCCATGCGACTCCAGACCCCGCTGCACACGCTCGCAGAGGGTTTTGTCCTCAGCGCTCACTTGGCGGTTGATGCGCTCGTTGAGGTAGCGCAGCACCTTCATTTCGCGCCGTGCGTCCGGGCGCACGTAAATCGGGTAGCGCACGCTGCAGGTGGTGGCGGTTTGGGGCAAAAACTGGAAGATGTCCATGCTGTCGCCATAGATGTCCAGGCCGATATTGGGCGGCATGGTGAAAAACATCCAGCTCGTGCGCACCTCTTCGGGCAGATTGCTGTTCAGACCGGGCGCCATCTTTTGGTACATGCGCTCGGCCCAGTTGGACGAGGGCGTGTTGCGCAGCACGCTCTTGCTGCCGGCCACGCCATGGCGGTTGATGAAGCCGGTGATGTCACTGTCAAGCATGCGGTGGTAGCCGGGGTGGCCGACGGGCACGTGGTAGTTTTCCAGGTTGTTGTCTACGCCCACTTTCCAGTTGCAGTTCCAATGGTCGACCCAGGGTGTAGCCAGCGGCACCATTTCTTCTAGGCGGTAGGGTTCGATCAGCGGCAAATAGTCGGCCCACATCGTGTGCAGGCTCTCGCCACCCGGGACGATGCGCACAAACACCAGGCCGCAAATCACTTCAAGCTCCAGCGCGCGCAGCCCCAGCGCGGATTTATCGGGGTCGACAAAGGTGGCTTCTGAGGGGCGACCGGCTAGGCTGCCATCAGTGTTGTAACTCCAGCCGTGGTAGGGGCAGCTTAGCCGCGCTTTGCACTGGCCCGCGCCGTCAAGTATCTTGGCGCCCCGGTGGCGGCAGGCGTTTATAAAAGCGCGCAACACGCCGTCGTCTGAGCGCAGCACCAGCACCGGGTCGCGCAGCAAGTCAAAGGTGACAAAGTCGCGCGGGTTCTTCACCTCGTTGATGTGGCAGACAAACTGCCAGGAGGTGCGAAACAGCGCTTCAAACTCCAGATCCGCCAGTTCTGCATTGCGGTAAGCCCAGGCCGGCAGAGTGGGGCCAGGGTGGCGCAGCGCAGCGGTGTGGGACATGGGGTGCCTTGGATGGTGCAGATTCAGGGAAGCGGTTCAAGCAAATGCTGCACCGATGCCAGGCACACTGCATGGGCCTGGCTGGTGCGCAAAAACTTGGGGTCCAAGGCTGCGTGCAGCCACAGGCCGGTGATGAGCGCCATCAGGCCAATGGCTTGTTGCAGTGTGTCTGCCGGGGTCTTGCGCTGGTGCGCCAGACGCTCAAATACAGCTTGGTAAATTTGCAGATCAACCTGGTAGAGCGCGCGGTCGAGCTTGTTGAGCTTGGGGTACTTTGGGATCACGCTCCAAAAGCCCAGCCAGATGCGCAGGTTGTCGGTGTTGAAGATCTTGGTGTCAAAGTTCTTGGCAATGCAGGTGCGCAGGGCCTGCGCCGGGTCCTGGGTGTCTTTGATGCCGTCCAGGGTGTAGGCGGTCCAGGTGTCGCAGAGCTGCTGGTAGGCCGCCAAGATGAGTCCTTCTTTTGAGCCAAAGTGGTGGTTGATCAGCCCGCGTGAGACGCCGCCCTCAGCACAGATGCGCTCAATGGTGGTGCCGCTGTAGCCGTGCTGCGCAATCGAGCGGGTGGTGGCAGCAATCAACAGGCGCCGGCGCACTTCGGGTTGTTCGCGCACACGGCTTGCGGGCGCCAAAGCGGCGCTGCTGCTGGGGGACTTGGATGAGGCCATGGATGGTGACTTGCTAAATCAGGCCATTTTTGCACTTTGCTGCCTGCTAGCTCGCGGTGGGTGTGTTTTGCACCGCGCCGCGCAGCGCCGCCAGGTACCACTCGGAGTAGCAGCGGGCATACATTTCCATCGGTGCGTAGGGGCCGGGCTCAAAAAAGGCCGAGTTCACGCCGCGCTGGTTGAGCTCAATGATCTGCTTGTCTTCCTGGCTAGTATGGTCCCACAGCCAGGTCACTGCGTCGGTTTGGTAGTCCACGCCTTCTACCGCGTCTTGGTCTACCAGCCAGATCAGCTCAAAGGCTGTTTTGTCCACGGTTTGCGGGATGGTGCGGTACACGAGCGCGTAGTCGGGGTAGGCTACAAAATTGGAGGTGGGGCCGACATCAATAAAGGACGAGCCACCGTCATAGCCCCGGCCTTTGAAGTCCCCCATCAAGGGTGCCACCGGCAAGCCGTCACGGCTGCCGCTGACCATGGGCGCCACCAAGGCCGAGCGGATGCTGTCGGCGCTTTCCTGGCCAGGCAGGGCGTTACTGAAGTAGAAATCCCGGTCCTGCAAGTTCAGACCCAGCGCTTCGTCGCGCTGGCGCATCGCATCATCGGGCCCGTCGCGCAGGGCTTGGCTGCGGGAATAGGTATGGCGTTTTGCATATTCCTGGTGGGCTGGGCCGCAGTGGTAGCACTCTTGGTAGTTCTCTTCCACCAGCTTCCAGTTGGCTTGTATCTGGTAGGTTTTGCGCGCAATCACCTTGGCCCGGCCCCAACCGTAGACCTTGGCGGAGACCGAAAACGCCTCGCGCACATGGTCCAGGCCCAGAGGCTGCTCGGCCAGGCTGATAAACACCATGCCTTCTTCGACCTGCAAATGCGCTTGCTTGAGCGGGAATTTGTCGCGGTCGAAGTCGTCTGGCATGGAGCGCGCGCTGCTTAAGGCGCCCTGGGTGTCGTAAGTCCAGGCGTGATAAGGGCAGACAAATTTGCCATTGCTGGCGTGGCCCTGGGTTTGCGTGCACACGCGCGAGCCCCGATGGCGACAGACGTTGAGCAGGGCGCGCAGCGCGCCGTCGTCGCCGCGCACAATCACCAGCGACTCGCCAGCAATCTCGGCCGTAAAGAAGTCGCCCGGGTTGGCGGCCATGCTGGTGTGCCCCACGCAATGCCAGTGCGCCAGCACAAAGTGGCGCATGTCCCAGGCAAACAGTGCGGGGTCGGTGTAAAAGGCGCGCGGGAGCGCATGGCCTTCTTGGCACTGGGCCAGCGCGGCGCGCACGGTCTCTTGGCCAGAAGCTGCGGGCCTAGGAAAAGCAATTTTTGTTTCGGTATGCATGGCGCGCAAGGTTTAACGCAGGGGCGGCGGTGTGGCGCGCCTGCGCGGTGGGGAATAAAAGGGCCTGTCCACAATCCAGCTGCGCACGTTTCTGCGCTCCCATTGCAGCTCGCGGTTGAGGTAGAGGTCTACCCACATCTTGGCCTTGCTGTCATAGTGCGGCGCGTCGATTTTGGCGATGGCGATGTTGCGCTTGAGGGTGGGCGACCACAGGGCGGCGGTGATCTCGCCGATTTGCTGGGTATTGGCCTCGTCGGCGTAAATCAGCGAGCCGTGCGCCGGCTTGTTGCCTTCAAGCTCCAGGCCAACCAGCTTGCGCCGCACGCCCCGTGCTTTTTCAGCCAGCAGTGCGCGCCGGCCATTGAAGTGGCCTTTCTCAAGCGCCACCGTCCAGTCCAGATTGAGTTCCCAGGGCGAGCTCTCGCGCCCCAGGCGGATGGTGTGGTTGCAAGAAATAAAGTCTACGTGCGGCAGGATGAACCCGGCCTCAATGCGCGCCATCTCCAGCGCCTGGTAGCCCATGGGCGTGATGCCCCGCTGGTGGCCCACTTCCATCAAGCGCGTCCACAGTGCAGCAGCGCCCTCCGGGGCGATCCACAGCTCATAGCCCAGGTCGCCGGTAAACCCGGTGCGCGAGACCATCACCGTGTGGCCCTCAAACTCTTGCTGCATCATGCCCATGGCGCTCAGGTTTTCCAGCCCCTGCAGGCCCAGGGCCGCCAGCACCGTGTACGAGGTGGGGCCTTGCAGCGCGAGCGCGGCAATGTCGGCGGTGACTTCGCTGATTTCCACGGCATAGCCGATGGCGCAGTCCAAAAGCCAGTCGAGCTGGCGCTCGGCGCTGCAGATGCGAAATTCTTGCTCACCAAAGCGAAAAATCGTGCCGTCGTCGATCACATGGCCTTCGTCGTTGCACCACAGGGTGTAGATGACGCGGTTGACCTTGAGTTTGCGCACGTCGCAAGTCACCACCCGGTTGAGGTAGCGTTCGGCGTCGGGCCCGGCTATGCGGTACTTGACCATGGGCGTGAGGTCAAACAGGGCGCAGGTGTTGCGAATGGCGAAGTACTCGTGTTCGGGGTACGAGTACACGTCTGGGGTGGAATAGCCGGCCCAGGCGATAAAGGTGTCGTTTTGTATCCAGGGCTTGCTGGCCTCAAAAAAAGGCGTGTGCAGCAGCGGGCGGCGGTAGTGGGCGTTGGAGGCGGTGTTGATGGCTTCGAATCGCATTTCAATCTCCTTGGCGCAGCACGCAGCGCGCAGCGTTTCGCCCTGCAAAGCCCATCACGCCGCCGCCCGGGTGGCAGGCCGCACCGCACAAAAACAGGCCGGGCAAGGGCGTTTGGTATTGGTGGCTCTGGGGCAGGGGACGGTTGACAAAAAACTGGTCAAAAGCCAGCGCGCCCTGGTGCCAATGGCCCCCGGCAAGGCCAAACTCTTGCTCTAGGTCTGAAGGCGTGAGCAACTCGGCGGCGACCACCAGTGCGCGAATGCCCGGCGCGTGGCGCTCCAGCGTGGCCAAGGTGTTTTCCAGCAGCGCGGCGCGCGCAGCTTTGGGGTCAGGCCCGAGGTCGTAGGGCACAAATTGCACCAGCGCGGACAAGACGTGTTGCCCGGCGGGCGCCAGGCTGGCGTCGTTCACCGAGGGCAGGGTGATTTCCAGTGCGGGGTGTTGCGGAATTTCGCGGTATTTGGACGGGTTAAAGGCCTGTTCCAGGTAGTCCATGCTGGGGCTAATCAGCAAGCGCCCGCCCAGGGCCGCAGCACTTGTCCCCGTGAAATGCGGCAAGTCGCGCAGCGCCAGGTGCAGTTTGGCCACCAGGCCCTTGGCCCGGAAGTGGTCAATGCGGCGCACAAACCCGCCGTCCAGATGCTCGGCCCCCAGCAAGCGCAAAAACGTGGTTCGCAGCGCCGCGCTCGATACGACGGTGGCCGCAGCCACCACCTCACCAGACGCCAGGGCCACACCCACCGCGTGGTCTTGGTCCACCAATATGCGCGCCACCGGCGCGCTCAGGCGAATTTCTACCCCGGCGGCGCGGCAGGCTTGGGCCAGCGCTTGAGAGAACGCGCCCATGCCGCCTGCGGGCTGGGCCAGCCCCAGGGTGCCCGCGCCGTGTTCGCCGGCCAGGCGATACAGCCAAGTCAGTACCGTGCCGGGCGAGCGCGGGCCGTATTCGGCGCCCAACGTGGCGTCAAAGGCCAGGGCGCCTTTGAGCGCGGGGTTCTGGAAGTTGTCGTCGAGCAGGTCGTAGGCGTTCATGCCGCCAATGCGCAGCAGTTCGCGCATGGACGCGGTGCCCAGCAGGCGCAGGCGCAAGGCCAGCTTGAGCATGTCCCAGCGCTCGCCCCAGCGTTGCAGGCTCAGGCGCGGCGGCTTGACGCTCAGCAGCGCGAAAAAGAGCGCCGCATAGCGGCCCATGCGCTGGCGAAACAGGCCGTAATTCGCAGCGTCTTCGCCCAGCGCGCTGCCGCCGGTGACGGTGGCGCTGTCGATGCGCAGGCACGGGCCAGTTTCGGACAGCGCGTGCGTGGCCATGGCGGTGGCGGCAAAGCGCAGACCGTGCTGTTCGAGCGCAAAGTCGCGCAGCAGGGACTGCGGAAGCGCATGCAGCAGGTGCGCGCAGGCCGACACCTGAAAGCCCGGCGCAAAGCTGCGGGTAATGGCCGCACCGCCCACCTGCGCTGCCGACTCGAGCACCAGCACCTTGCGTCCGGCGCGCGCCAAGTCCAGTGCGCAGGCCAGGCCGTTGTGGCCCGCACCAATCACGATCACGTCAAAGGTGGCGCTCATGCTGCGGCCTTTCTGCCCAGGTCACTGAGCACGGTGCGCGCCGCGTTGGCGCCTGGCGCACCCATGACGCCGCCGCCCGGATGCGTGCTCGAACCGCACATATACAGCCCTTTGATGGGTGAGCGGTATTGCGCATAGCCGGGAATCGGGCGGTTAAAAAGCAGCTGGTCCATGGTGAGTTCGCCTTGGAAGATATTGCCCTCGGTCAGGCCGATTTCGTTTTCAATGTCCCAAGGCGAACGGATTTCAGCGTGGCGGATCAGGCTTTTGAAGTTGGGGCTGTGCTCGGCAATGGCGTTGATGACGGTGTCGCCAAAGGCCTGGCGCTTCTCGGCGGTCCAGGGGCCGTCGGCCAGGTGGTAAGGCGCGTACTGCACAAACACCGACATATAGTGCTTGCCCTCGGGCGCCATGGTGGGGTCGATGATGGAGGGCATCAGCATGTCCACATACGGGTGGCTGGACCAGCGTCCCGCCTTCCAGTCGTCGTAGCCGCGCTCAATGTCGTCCATGGTCTCCGAGATATGCATATCGCCCTTGATGGCAGGCGAGTCTGGTGGCAAAGCAGGAAAGTGGGGCAGTCCGTCGAGCGCAATATTGAGCTTGCCCGAGGAGCCGCGAATCTTGAACCGCCGCACCAGATCGACAAAGTCGCTGGGCAGCTCTTTTTCGTCCACCGTATTCAGAAAAGTGCGCTTGACATCCATGTTGGAGATCACCGTGCTGGCATACAACTCCTCGCCGCTGGCCAGGGCCACGCCGTAGGCGCGGCCGTTGCGCGAGAGGATTTTTTCGACTCCTGCTTCGACCCGGATTTCGCCGCCGCTGGCACGCAGCGAGTCGCCCATGGCGCGGGTGACTGCGCCCATGCCCCCGCGCGCAAAACCCCATGAGCCCACAGCGTCGTCAATATCGCCCATGTAATGGTGCAGCAGCACATAAGCGGTGCCCGGTGAGCGCGGCCCGAGGGCGGTGCCGATGATGGAGCTGCCCGCCAGCGTGGCCTTGATCAGGTCGTTCTCAAAATACTCGTCCAAGTAGTCGGCCGCGCTCATGGTCCAAAAGCGGATGGTGTCGTGCATGCGCTCGTCGCCCAAGCCGTGAAAGCGCTGCCCCAGGTAGAGCAGCTCCATCAGGTCGCTGGACTTGAAGGCGGTCGGGTCTGGCGGCGTGCGCATGAGCAAGGGCTTGATGAACTTGCACTGGCGCATCACGTCGCGCGAAAAGCGCTCGTAGGCCTCGGCGTCGCGCTTGGAGTGGCGGGCATATTCGCGCCGCTGCGCGTCATGGTCTGGGTAAGTGGCCAGGTGGCGTCCGTCCTTGGTCAGTGCTGCGCCGCCGCCATAGGGAATGACTTGCAGGCCGTATTTGGGCAACTCCAGGGCGCGCATGATCTCCGGGCGCAGCAGGCTGCAAACGTAGGAACAGTTGGAGTAGGTAAATTCCGGGTGCAAGCTTCGGCTCACGGCGGCGCCGCCAATATAGTCGTTACGCTCTAACACCAGCACCTTGAGACCAGCGCGGGCCAGGTAGCCGGCACTGACCAGGCCATTGTGGCCAGAGCCCACCACGATCACGTCGTAGCGCTGGCGCTGGGCGGGGGAAGAACTTGTCATGCGGGGCTCCGTGGACCGGGCCTGGCGCGGATCGACAGGCTGAAGAATGGCCTTACTGTACGGTTGTTTAATATAAATATCAAGCCCAGAGGGGCTCAATACGGGTTTGTACCAGTGCAAAATGGGCTGGCACGCAGGAGCTTGTCTTACTATACTGTTGTTCAACAATAGGCGATTGGCATACCCGCCAGGCGCCTGCATTGCGGAAGTCTCATCCATGGCCTATCCCCTGTCTGACGCAGCGCTCCAGTGGCAACGCACGGCCCGTGCCTTTGCCGATGAGGTGCTCATGCCCCACGAGGAAACGGCAGAGTTCAACGAGGGCGAATTACCCCCTGCGGTTTACGAGCACCACAAGCGAACGGCTATGGAGCTGGGTTTCCCCCTGATGGACGCGCCGCTGTCTTACGGCGGCCTGGCTTTGCCCATGCTGACGCAGGTGGTGGTGTGGGAGCAACTCGGGCGCGTCACCAATGCCTTGAGCTGGTGCATGTCCGAGGTGCACGCTTGGATGTTCGAGGCTTGCAACGCCGACCAGATTGAGCGCTATATCTTGCCCATGATGCAGGGCCAGCGCCGCGAGTGCTACGCCATTACCGAGGCCGAGGCGGGCTCAGACAACACCGCTATTGCCAGTGTGGCCCGGCGCGTGGGCGACGACTATCTCATTAGCGGAGAAAAATGGTTTGTTACCAGTGCCAACAAGGCCGACTTTCTGTTCTTTCAAGCCGTGGTGGACGAGGGCGGGGGCCAGGGCGATGGCGCCAGCGGCCAACACGCCCTGTTTTTCATGGACAAGGACAGCGCGGGTATGGAGATGCTGGACAACCCGCTGTTTGGCCACACCTATTCCTCACACCACCCAACCTATAGTTTTCGTGGAGTGCGGGTGTCTGCTGCCAACCGCATCGGTGCGCCGGGGGCGGGCATGGACTTCACGCGCAGCTGGTTTCGCCGCGAACGCCTGATGATCGCCGCGCGCTGCTGCGGTGCGGCTGGGCGCTTGATTGACCTGGCCAGCGCGTTTGCGCAATCGCGGGTGGTCTCAGGCCAGCCCATTTCGCAATACCAGCTGATCCAGGCCATGCTGGCCGACAGCATCACCGAACTGTGGGCCGCGCGCCTCATGACTTACGAGGCCGCAGCGATGCAAGACCGGGGCGAAGACCTGGCCTTGATCCACACCCATTGCTCCATGGCCAAGCTCTACGCCTCCGAGATGGCGAACCGGGTGGCAGACCGCGTGGTGCAAATTTTTGGCGGCCGGGGCTATATGCGCAGCAACCCGGCGCAACGCTTTTTCCGCGAACTGCGCGTGGACCGCATATGGGAAGGCACGAGCGAAATCCAGCGCCTCATCATTGCGCGCAGCCTGCTCAAGCGCGGCGTGGACGGGATGATTGGCTTATGAGCACCTTGCCAAATTCAACGAATCGCTCGTCTGAGCCCCTGCTGGGTGAAGAAGGTTTTCTGCAAATCGTGGACGTGAGCAAAAAATTTGGCGAAGTCACGGTGGTGGACCGGCTGAGCCTGTCGGTGCGGCGCAAGGAGTTTTTTGCTTTGCTGGGCAGCTCAGGTTGCGGCAAGTCCACCTTGCTGCGCATCATGGCCGGACTCGAGACGCCCAGCAGTGGCCGCGTTATTTTGGACGGCCAGGACATTACCGATTTGCCGGCCCACCGCAGGCCGGTGAACATGATGTTCCAGTCCTACGCCTTGTTTCCCCACATGAATGTCAGCGCCAATGTGGCCTACGGCCTCAAGCGCGAAGGCGTGGCGCGGCGGGAGCGCGAAGAGCGCGTGCGCGAGGTGTTGGAGCTGGTGCAAATGGGGGCACATGCCAGCCACATGCCGTCGCAGCTCTCGGGCGGACAGCAGCAGCGCGTGGCGCTGGCACGCAGTCTGGTGAAAAGCCCCAAGCTGCTGCTCCTGGACGAGCCCATGTCGGCACTGGACAAGAAAATCCGCCAGAAAACCCAGTTTGAGCTGGGTACGATTTTGCAAAAAGTCGGCGTGACCTGCGTGATGGTGACGCACGACCAGGAAGAGGCCATGACCATGGCAGACCGCCTGGCCGTGATGAGCGAGGGTGCCATTGTGCAATTGGGCACGCCTGAAAACGTGTATGAGGCGCCCAGCACCCGCTTTGCCGCCGAGTTCATTGGTTCGACCAATGTGTTTACCGGCACGCTGGCCC
>CAMDHS010000067.1 GCA_945898115.1 Comamonas sp. lk | reverse complement strand
GGAACGGCGGTACGGGCCTTGGCGCCCGTACGCTGCGTCGTACCGGGGCCCTCTGAGGGGCCCCTTTTTTTATACACTTCCATCATGAAGAAAATTTATATTGCCGTACTGGCTTGCGTAGCAATGAACGCCTATGCCGACGATGTGGCCGAGGGCCGCGCCAAGGCCGACGTGGCGTGCGCTTTGTGCCACGGCCCCACCGGCATGGCTACGCTTCCCAACGCGCCCAATCTTGCCGGTCAGCAGGCCGTATACACGAGCGAGCAGTTGAAAAACTACCGCAGCGGCAAGCGACAACACGAGGTCATGGGCATGATCGCCAAACCGCTGACCGACCGCGAAATCGCGCAACTCTCTGCGTGGTATAGCGCCGTCAAAGTCACCGCCGAGGCGCCTTAAACAAAGCGCATTGAGAAATTTTATTGTCCTGCAATCCGAATCGGTACTTCCATGTCGTCACCTTTTAAATACGCCCCATTGGCCCTCGCGTCCATGGCCTTTATTTCTGGCCTGCTAACACCCGCACTCGCCCAGACGCTGGACGAAGTGGTGATCAGCGCGTCGCGCGCGCAAGCCCGCAGCTTTGACGCGCCGGCCGCCATTCAGTCGGTCGGTCGCGAGACGATCCAAAACGGCGGGCCACAGGTCAATTTGTCCGAGTCGCTGGTGCGGGTGCCGGGCCTGACCATTCTGGACCGGAGCAACTACGCACAGGATTTGCAGCTCTCGATTCGCGGCTTTGGCGCGCGCGCGGCCTTTGGCATTCGCGGCATTCGCCTGCTGATTGACGGCATTCCGGCTTCCACGCCCGATGGGCAAGGCCAGGGCTCGTCGGTCAGCCTGACTTCCATGGACCGCATCGAGGTCTTGCGTGGGCCACTGGCGCAGTTGTATGGCAACGCCTCAGGCGGCGTGATACAGGCCTTTACCAAACCCGCGTCCAAAGTGCCGCTGGCGGACTACCAGTATTACGTGGGCGACTACGGCCTGCACCGGGCGGACTACCAGTTCTCAGACACCGTGGGCGACTACGGCCTGGTGGCCGACTACAGCACCTTCACCATTGACGGCTACCGCAGCAACAGCCGCACCGAGCGCAAACAGTTCAACGGCAAGCTTGATTTCAAGGCCAATGACCAGACGCGCGTCAACTTGGTGTTTAACCAGTTCGACATGCCGCTGGCACAAGACCCGCTGGGTTTGACGGCGGCGCAACTTAAGGCCAACCCGGCGGGCGCGGGCACCGAAGCCGTGGCCAACAAGGCCCGCAAAATTGTGCTCCAAAACCAGTTGGGGGGATCGGCCACTTACTCTGTGGACCGGGACCACTCTTACACCGGACGCGCCTATTACGGCACGCGCGAGAACCTGCAGTACCAAAGCAATGGCCGGTGGATCGGCCTGAACCGCGACTACTACGGCGCCGGACTGCAGTACAACGCGAAAACCAACTGGGCTGATGTGCCGGTGCAATATGCCGCAGGCTATGAATTTGACCGCTCCAGCGAGCGCAGGCAAGCGGGCTTGTCCCCCGCAGGCACCAAAACAGCCGGCTCGCTGAGCCGTGATGAGGACAACTTGGCAGAAAACAGTGACGTGTTTTTCCAGGCCACCGCGCAGGTGTCCGAGCAAGTGGCGGTGGTGGGTGGATTGCGCGCAAGCACGGTGCGTTTTGTGAGTGATGACAAGTACGCGCCATTTACCTCAGACAGCCCAGACGGCTCGGGCAGCGCCAGCTACAGCGCCAACAGCCCGGTGCTTGGCTTCACCTATTTCGCCACCGACCACCTCAACCTGTACGCCAACTACGGCCAGGGCTTCGAGAGCCCCACTTTGGCCGAAGTGGCCTACCAGGGCAGCAACACGCCGGTGGGACAGTTCAATCCAGGAATCAGGGCCTCTAGCAGCCAGCACTATGAAGTGGGTGCGAAATGGGTGCCGCAGCGTGGCTCGCGCGTGGACTTCTCCGCGTTCCAGATCAATTCCACCGACGAGATCGTGGTGGCGGCCAGCGCCAGCGGTCAAACCTCGTACAAAAACGCACCGGGCACTTCGCGCAGCGGTTTTGAACTCGCAGGCAGCACCTTGCTTAGCCCGCATGTGAGCGCTACCGTGTCGGCCTCCATGCTGGATGCGCAATATTCGCAGGCATTCACATCCAGCACCACGCCGATTGCGTCTGGCAACAAAATACCGGGCATCCCGCAAACCTCGTTCTTTTCAGAGCTCGCATGGACCAGCACGGTGGTTCAGCCTGGTGCCAAGACTGCAGCAGCCGGCACCCGCTTGGCAGCCGAAGTCGTGCATTCAGGTCGTGTGTATGCCAATGACCAAAATACCGCCTCGGCTGACGGCCGCACGGTTTTCAACCTGAGCGCCAGCCAGCGCTGGGCGGTGGACAAGGCAGCGGTCACGCTGTATGCGCGCCTGAACAACGCCAGTGACGAGCACTATGTGGGCTCGGTCATCGTCAACCAAAGCAGCCAACAGTTTTATGAGCCCGGCCTTCCACGCAACTGGATGCTCGGCGTCTCGGTCTCTGCGCCGCTGTGAGGCTGAAGCTGGTTTGCGTCTAGTCCACCAGCGCCGGTGTGGGCTTCTAGTCCACCACCACCGGCACGCGCTGCGCCAGCGCGCACATCAGCTCGTAACCCAGGGTTTGGGCGCAGGCGGCGACCTCGTCGATGCACAACACTTCGCCCGTGGACGCGGCGCCCCAGAGCGTGACTTCGCTGCCCAGGTCGGCGCCGGGCAGCTCGCTCAGGTCCACGGCCAGCATGTCCATGCTCACCCGGCCCACGGTGCGGCTGCGCACGCCGCCTACCAGCACCGGCGTGCCGGTGGGGCAAATGCGGGGGTAGCCGTCGGCATAACCGCAGGCCACCACGCCAATGCGCATGGCGCGCTCGGCGACAAAATTCGATCCGTAGCCCACGGTGTCGCCCGGTTGCAGGTCTTGGGTGGCGATGATCTGGGCGCGCAGGCTCATGGTGGGCTGCAGGCCCCAGTGTGCGGCCGGGTGTTCGGGGTGGTCCGGGGCGCTGCCGTACAGGGCAATGCCGATGCGCACCCAGTCATTGGCGCAGTGCGCGTGGCGCAGGGTGGCTGCGCTGTTGCTGATGCAGCGCTCGCCGGGCAAGTCAGTGCTTGCGGCCTCAAACACCGCGAGCTGCTTAGCCACGCCGATGGCGCCGTCGGCGTCGCTGAAATGCGTCATCAGCGAGATTTCGTCCACCTGGGGCAGGGCGTTGAGGCGCGTCCAGGCGGCGCGGTAGTGTTCGGGGCGAAAGCCCAGGCGGTTCATACCGGTGTTCATTTTCAAAAACACACGCTGTGGCACATTGGTCTTGTGGGCCGCGAGCATGTCGATTTGCGCCTCGTTGTGCACCGTGTGCCACAGGTCCAGGCGCGAGCACCATTCCAGGTCGCGCAGCTCAAACGCGCCTTCGAGCAACAAAATCGGCCCACGCCAGCCAAGGGCGCGCAGGCGTTTGGCCTCGTCCAGATCAAGCAGCGCAAAGCCGTCGGCGCCGCGCAGACCCTCGAAAGCGCGCTCAATGCCGTGGCCATAGGCATTGGCCTTGACCACCGCCCAGGCGCGGGCGTCCGGTGCGCGGGCACGCGCGCTTTGCAGGTTGTGGCGCAAGGCCTGGGTATGGATGGTGGCTTGGATAGGACGGGGCATGGCGCAACTGTAGCCGGGCCGAGGCGGCAAGGACACAGTTTGCGCATGGCTGCGTGCTATAACCCACGCACTTTGCCCATTGATCGACTTCACCCCACCGCCACTTCTCTTTAGCCACTCGTACTCTTTTTGATGAAACGCGGTTTTTTCACCATCATGTCGGCGCAGTTTTTCAGCTCGCTGGCCGACAACGCCTTGTTTGTGGGTGCGGTGCAGTTGCTGCGCAGCGCCAACGCCCCCGAATGGCAGCAGGCGGCGCTGGTGCCGATGTTTGCGCTGTTTTACGTGGTGCTGGCGCCCTTTGTGGGCGCCTACGCCGACGCCTTCCCCAAAGGCCGGGTCATGCTGATCAGCAATGGCATCAAGATTGTGGGCTGCCTGCTGATGCTGTTTGGCGGCCACCCTCTGATGGCTTACGCCGTGGTGGGCCTGGGCGCGGCGGCCTATTCGCCAGCCAAGTACGGCATCTTGACCGAACTTCTGCCGGCATCGCAACTGGTCAAAGCCAATGGCTGGATCGAGGGGCTCACCATTGCCTCCATCATCTTGGGCGTGCTGCTGGGCGGGCAACTGGTCGGGCCGCAGATTGCGCCGTTTTTGCTGTCCTTAGACCTGCCCTTCATCGACACTGGCATTGACACCGCGCCCGAGGCGGCGATTTGCCTGCTTATATTCGTCTACCTGGCAGCGGCCTGGTTCAACACCCGCATTCCTCTGACAGGTGTGGAAATGCGGCCCTTGCCGCTCCGCATCGTCAGCCTGCTGCCCGATTTTTGGTCTTGCAATACCCGGCTGTGGGGCGACAAGCTGGGGCAGATTTCGCTGGCCACCACTACTTTGTTTTGGGGCGTGAGCGGCAATTTGCGCTACATCGTGCTGGCCTGGGCTGCAGCGGCGCTGGGCTATAGCGTGACCCAAGCCTCGTCTTTGGTGGGCGTGGTGGCGGTGGGAACGGCCGTGGGCGCGGTGGTGGCGTCCCTGCGCATGCGCTTGGAAATGGCTACCCGCGTGATTCCGCTTGGAATTGCCATGGGCGTGCTGGTGATCTTGCTCAATTTCATCTCCAACGTCTGGGTGGCTGCGCCCTTCTTGATTTTGCTGGGCGGCTTAGGCGGCTTTTTGGTGGTGCCCATGAACGCCTTGCTGCAGCACCGCGGCCATAACTTGATGGGCGCGGGGCGTTCGATTGCGGTGCAAAACTTCAATGAGCAGACCTGTATTTTGGTGCTGGGCGGCCTGTACAGCCTGTCGGCGGGCATGGGCGTGTCGGCTTTTGCTGCCATTAGCGCCTTTGGCGTGCTGGTGGCGGGCTGCATGTGGCTGATCAAGCGCTGGCATGAACGCAACTGCCGCGAGCACGGCCAAGAGGTGGAACACCTGCTCGACATCGCGCGCAACGACAACCTGCACGGTTGAACGCTGTGCGGGGTCGGATGCCTTCATGACCCGCACCAACAACGCCAAGGAACTGGCCTGAAGGCGGGCCGCTCGCATGGTCACATCCAAACAGTCGCTTGTGTTCGGCTTTGTCGTAGTGCCGAATTTTTCGCTGATTGCGCTGAGCGCCTGCGTCGATCCCTTGCGTATTGCCAACGACGTGATGGGCCACGCGACCTACCGCTCGGTGCTGCTTTCGGTCGATGGCGGCCTGGTGGCGTCAAGCGACGGCATCCAGATCATGACGCAGCACAGCCTGACGGACGCGCCCCCCTTGGACGTGGTGTTTGTCGTCGGCCCCAACCCCATCCCCACGCGCGGCTTGCGACCGCTCACGCTGTGGCTGAAAAAAATGGCCGAGCAGGGTCTGCCGCTGGGCGGCATTGACACGGGCGCCTATCTCATGGCGCAGGCGGGTCTGCTGGACGGCTACCGCAGCACTATCCACTGGGAAGACCACGAGGCCATGGCCGAACAGTTTCCGCAAGTGATCGTGACCCAGCATTTTTTTGAGGTGGACCGCGACCGCTACACCTGCAGCGGCGGCGTAGCACCGCTGGACCTGATGACTTACCTGCTGACGAGAGCGCCGGGCAGCCGCCAACTGGCCAACGAGGTGGCCAATCTGCTGGTGGTGGAGCGGCGCAGCCTGACCGATGTCCAAACCGTGTCCATCATTCACCAAGAACGCGTCACCCACCCGACCGCCGTAGAGGCACTGCGCCTGATGGAGGCCAATGTGAGCGAGCCGCTCACCATTGCGGAGATAGCGCAGTTTGTTGGCATGCCCTTGCGCAGCCTGCAGCGGCTTTTTCGCCAGCAGTTTGCCAAGTCGGCCGAACGCACCTATTTGGATATTCGGCTGTCACACGCGCGCATTTTGGTGCAGCGCAGCGACAAAAGCATCCGTGACATTGCCTCGGAGACCGGATTCGCCTCGCCATCGCATCTGACCGCGCGTTACACGCCCCGTTTTGGCGCGCCGCCGCAAAAAGACCGAACAAACCGCCGACAAGGACTGGCGTTTATAGACAGATCATTGTCGTAATTCGCTGTACTTCGTCTTGCCTTTGCCACAATACTCTTGGGCAATTGCAAGCAACCCTCGGAGACCCCCCATGACCATGCCTAACCTGATCACCATCGACAACGGCGAGCGCGTCCGCCACAGTTTCTCGGACGCCGAATACGCCAATCGCATCGCCAAGCTGCGCGCCATGATGGCGCATCGCGCGGTCGATACCGTGGTGTTCACCAGCTACCACAACATCAATTACTACAGCGACTTTTTGTATTGCTCGTTTGGCCGCTTCTACAGCCTGGTGGTCACACAGGACAAGTCGGTCATCATTGCCGCCAACATTGACGGCGGCCAACCTTGGCGCAAAGGCGTGTGCGACCGCGCCGTAATTTACACCGACTGGCAAAGCGGCAACTACTTCCGCGCCATTGCGCAAGAAGTGCCAAACCACGGTCGCGTGGGCCTGGAATACGACCACCTGCCGCTCGAGCGCATGGACAAGATCAAGTCGGTGCTCACGCACGTGGAGTTCACCAACATCGCCAATGAATGCATGAAGCTGCGCATGGTCAAGTCGGCCGAAGAAATCGAGTTCATCAAAAACGGCGCGCAGGTTTGCGACATTGGCGCGGCCGCCCTGGTGGCTGCGGTGCACGAAGGCGTGCCCGAGCACGAAGTGGCGCTGGCATCGACCCAGGCTATGGTGCGCGAGATTGCCAAGCGCTACCCGCACACCGAGCTGATGGACAGCTGGACCTGGTTCCAGTCGGGCATCAACACCGACGGCGCGCACAACCCGGTGACCACGCGCAAAGTGCAAAAGGGCGACATCCTGAGCCTGAACTGCTTTTCCATGATCTCTGGCTACTACACGGCGCTAGAACGCACTCTATTTTTCGGCGAAGTGGACGCGGCATCTCTAAAGCTGTGGGAAGTCAATGTACGCGTGCACGAAGAAGGCCAAAAGCTGGTCAAGCCCGGCATGCGCTGCTGTGACGTGGCTCTGGAGCTCAACAAGATTTACGAAGAGTACGGCCTGTTGAAATACCGCACCTTTGGTTATGGGCACTCTTTTGGCGTGCTATCGCATTACTACGGGCGTGAAGCCGGACTCGAGTTCCGCGAAGACATCGAAACCGTGCTCGAGCCCGGCATGGTGGTGTCGATTGAGCCCATGATCATGCTGCCCGAGGGTTTGCCCGGTGCCGGTGGCTACCGGGAACACGATATATTGGTGGTCACCGAAAGCGGGCACCAAAACATCACGGGCTTCCCCTACGGCCCCAAGCACAACATCATCCCTGCATAGGCACAAAACCTGCTTATCCCACGGACTCAACCTGAATCTGGAACCCGCCCCAACATGCAACAGCCCTATGTCCGCTTCGACCACGTAGAAAAAAGCTACGACGGCCGCCAGCTCGTGGTGCAGGACCTGAATCTTGATATTGCCCAGGGCGAGTTCCTGACCTTGCTCGGACCCTCGGGTTCGGGCAAAACCACCACCTTGATGATGCTCGCGGGCTTCGAGACCGCCACCGCCGGCGAGATTTATCTTGCCGGCAAGCCCATCAACCGCATTGCCCCGGAACACCGCAACATTGGCATGGTGTTTCAGAGTTACGCCTTGTTTCCGCACATGACGGTGGCCGAGAACGTGGGCTTTCCCTTGAGCGTGCGTGGCGTCAAGGGGAATGAGGCGCATGAGCGCGTCATGCGGGCGCTGGACAAAGTGGGTCTGAAAGGTTTTGAGTCGCGTCGCCCGGCGCAAATGTCGGGCGGACAGCAGCAGCGCGTGGCCGTGGCCCGCGCCCTGGTGTTTGAGCCGCAACTGGTGCTGATGGATGAGCCGCTCTCGGCCCTGGACAAACAGCTGCGCGAACAGTTGCAATACGAGATCAAGCGCCTGCACCACGACTTGGGCATCACCATCGTTTACGTCACGCACGACCAGACCGAGGCGCTGGCCATGTCTGACCGCGTGGCCGTGTTTCACCACGGCCGCATTCAGCAGATTGACACGCCCACGGAGCTCTATGAGAGCCCGTCCAACGCCTTTGTGGCGCAGTTCATTGGCGAGAACAACACCTTGCACGGGCATGTGAGCGCTATTTCGGGCAGCGACTGCGAAGTCACGCTGGCCGACGGCCTGCGCCTGGCAGCACGAGCGGTGGGCGTAGACAAGGTCGGGCAGGCCACGCGATTGTCGATCCGCCCCGAGCGTATTCACCTGAACCCGCCCTCTGGCGCGGTTCATACCACGGTCAGTGGCACGGTGGTCGATGTGACCTACCTTGGCCGCTACGCCCGCCTGCGCATGAATGCGTGCGGACTTGAAGATTTCATCGTTACGCTTCCCAACGATGGACGCGACTTGAGCTTGCGAGCCGGCAGCACTGCCACCCTCGGGTGGAATGTGGCCGATTGCCGGGCTCTGGACGGCGTGTGAGGGCGGCTTTTATTCATACAACAGGAAAACAGCATGTTCAAAAAGATCCATTCAAGTGCACTGACGGTCGTTAGCGCCGCCGTTGTTGCCCTCCTGCCAAGCATCGGCGCTGCGCAACAAGCGTTGACCGTTGCCTCGTGGGGCGGCGCCTACACCACCAGCCAGGTCGAGGCTTACCACAAGCCCTATACCGCCAAGACCGGCACCAAGATCACTTCGGTGGACTGGGGCGGCACCTTGGGCGAAATCAGCGCCCAAGTCAAATCGGGCAACGTCAAGTGGGACGTGGTTGATCTGGAAGCGGCTGAAGCCCTCAAAGGCTGCGAAGAAGGCCTGCTCGAAAAAATCGACCCCAGCAAACTCCCCGCGGGCGCTGACGGCACCCCTGCGGCCAAAGACTTTACCCCCGGCATGGTCCTGCCTTGCGCCATTGGCGTCATCACCTACGCCAACATCGTGGCCTTTGACAAAGCCAAAATGGGCGCCAACGGCCCCAAGACCCTGGAAGACTTCTTTAACGTGGGCAAATTCCCTGGCAAGCGCGGCCTGAAAAAAGACCCCAGCGTGACCCTGGAATGGGCGCTGATGGCTGACGGCGTGGCGGTAGCCGACGTCTACAAAGTGCTCGCCACACCCGCTGGCGTGGACCGCGCGTTCAAGAAGCTCGACTCCATCAAGAGCAGCATCGTCTGGTGGACTGCCGGTGCACAACCACCCCAGTTGCTGGCCGCCGGTGAAGTCGTCATGACCCACGCCTGGCACGGTCGCATCGTGGACGCCAACGTGAAAGAGAAAAAAGACTTCGCAGTGATGTGGGACGGCCAGGTGCAGATTCCTGACCTGTACGCGATCATCAAAGGCACCAAAAACCTGGACGCCGCGCAAGACTTCATCCGTTTTGCCAGCAGCAGCCAGCCTTTGGCGGACCAAGCGAAGTACATCCCTTACGCACCTACCCGCAAGTCGTCTTTGGCCTTGATTCCTGCGTCCAACCCGAACAAAGCCTGGTTGCCCAACGCTGGTCACCCTGGCCGTTCCATGCCCACGAACTCACAGTTCTGGATGGAAAACGGCGACGACTTGAACAAGAAGTTCGCAGCCTGGTTGGCGAAGTAAGAACATGACAGCGGTCAGCACGACAGCCCTGGGGCAGCGCCTGCGCAAAGCAGAGCGGCGCGGCCATCTATGGGCTTACGCGCTGATCGCGCCCTTGTTCATCTTTGTCGCTTTGAGCTTTCTCTTGCCCTTGGGCACGGTATTGCTCAACAGCGTCTATGACCCGATCATTCCAGACAACCTGGCGCGCACCGTGCGCGCTTTGGATGCCTGGAATGGTCCGCGCTCTGAGATTCCGCCAGAACCGGTGTTTGCCGCTTTGGCCTTGGACCTGAAAGATGCGGTGCAAGAGCAAAAAGCCGGCTCGATTGCCAACCGCCTGAATATTGAAGAGTCTGGCCTGCGCACCATCTTCATGCGCGCCGCGCGCCGCGTCGCCAGTCAGGAAGAAGGCCCCTGGGCCCCGTTTTTCGAAGCCGCCGATCCGGCCTGGATGCAGCCCGTGATCTGGGGCACGATCCGCAACCTGTCCTCCCCCACCCATTCCCTGTTTTTCTTGTCCGCGCTGGACGCCCGGCGACTGCCCGACGCCAGCATCGCGGCGCAGCCCGAAGATCATCGCATTCACGTGGCTATTTACCTGCGCACGCTGGGCGTAGCGCTCACCGTTACCGTGATGTGCATTTTGCTGGGCTTTCCCCTTGCCTACCTGCTGGCGCACCTGCGCGACAAGACCGCCAATTTGCTGCTGATACTGGTGCTGCTTCCGTTTTGGACTTCGCTTTTGGTGCGCACTACCGCCTGGATGGTAGTGCTGCAAAAAGAAGGCGTCATCAACTCGCTGCTGCAGGCCGTGGGCCTGATTGCCGAGCCGCTGCCCCTGGTGTTTAATCGCTTCGGCGTGGTGGCAGCCATGACGCACATTCTGCTGCCCTTCATGATCTTGCCGATGTACTCGGTGATGCGGCAGATTCCGCCGTCGTATGTGCGGGCCGCTCGCTCGCTCGGGGCCAGTCCCACCACCGCCTTCCTACGTGTTTACCTGCCCCAGTGCGTGCCAGGCGTGGGCGCCGGTGCCTTGCTGGTGTTCATTTTGGCGCTGGGCTACTACATCACCCCCGCACTGCTGGGCGGATCCACCGACCAGATGATCAGCTACTTTGTCGCTGACAACATGGGGCGTTCGCTCAACTGGGGCCTGGCCTCGGCGCTGGCGGCCATTTTGCTGGGTGCGGTCTTGGTGCTCTACGCGCTGTATGACCGCATTGCTGGCCCCGGAAACCTGAAACTCGGATGAGCCACTCCACCCTTCCCCTTTACACCACTGCGGTGCAACGCCTCGGGCACTGGACGCTGCAGATTTTTTGCGCTGCGGTCTTGCTGTTCCTGATCGCGCCTGTGCTGGTGGTCGTGCCGCTGGCCTTTAACAACGAACCCTATTTCAACTTCCCCATTCAGGAATACAGCTTGCGCTGGTTCCGCGACCTGTTTGGCAACCCGGTGTGGCTGCACGCCATTTACAACAGCGTGATCACCGCCGTGCTGGCCACGCTGCTGGCCACCTCATTAGGCACGCTCGCGGCTGTGGGTCTGAACCACCACAACCTGCCTGGCAAGCGCTTCATCATGGCCGTGCTGGTCTCGCCCATGATCGTGCCGGTGGTGGTGCTGGCGGTGGGCTCGTACTTCTTTTTCTCCAAGCTAGGCATTGCCAACAACCTGCTCGGTATCGTGCTGGTGCACGCAGTCTTGGGCATGCCTTTTGTGGTGATCACCGTCACAGCCACCTTGGGCGGCTTTGACATGAGCCTGATGCGTGCCGCACGCAGCCTGGGCGCCTCGCAGTTTTTGGCCTTTCGCAAGGTGATGCTGCCCATCGTCTGGCCCGGCGTGCTCTCGGGCGCGCTGTTTGCCTTTGCCACTTCGTTTGACGAAGTGGTGGTGGTCTTGGTCCTGGGTGGGCCAGAGCAAACCACCTTGCCGCGCCAGATGTGGACGGGCCTGCGCGAGCAGCTCTCGCCCACCATTCTGTCGGCCGCCTTTATGCTGATTCTGTTTGCCATCACCATGCTCTTGCTGCTTGAAGTGCTGCGCCGGCGCAGCGTGGCCTTGCGCGGGGTCGTGGAATAAGCCACGGCGCCATGGTCGCCAAACGGGTCGCAAGTAAGGCGGACCACCCTAATGCGCAGCCGGCGCAGGCGCTGCGTTTTGGCTTTGTGCTCGCGCCCAAATTCACCCTGGTGGCCTTTGCTGCCTTTGTAGACACCTTGCGCCTGGCCGCCGACGACGGCGACCGCAGCCGCCCCATCGAATGCAGCTGGACCGTGGTCAGCCACGACATGCAGCCCATTGCC
>CAMDHS010000066.1 GCA_945898115.1 Comamonas sp. lk | reverse complement strand
AACTTGCCGGTGTAGCCGTTCTCATTAGCGGCCTTGACCAAGAGCGAAAGGTCAGAGCCCCAGTTGCCGGTAATCACCGTGTCAGCGCCTGCAGCCTTGATCTTGGCGATGTAGGGCGCAAAGTCACGCACCTGGGCCAGCGGATGCAGGTCTTCGCCCACGATCTGGATGTCCGGGCGCTTGCGGGCCAGAGTTTCCTTGGCGAACTTGGCTACTTGCACGCCGTGCGAGTAGTTTTGGCCCAGGATGTAGACCTTTTTGATATCGGGCTGATCGACCATGAAGCTAGACATGGCTTCCATCTTCATGGAGGTGTCTGCGTCAAAGCGGAAGTGCCAGTAGCTGCACTTGCTATTGGTCAGGTCTGGGTCCACAGCCGAGTCGTTGAGGTAAATCACCTCTTTGCCGGGGTTGCGTTCGTTGTGCTTGGTCACTGCGTCGCTCAAGGCCAGGGCGACTGATGATCCATTGCCCTGGATGATGTAACGCACTCCCTGGTCAATCGCGGCCTTGAGCGCATTCAGGCTCTCGGTAGGGCTGAGCTTGTTGTCCATGCCAATGATTTCAAAGTTCACGCCGGCAGGGTTGCCCTTGCCGCTGAATTTTTCAGCGAAAAACTGGTAGCCTTTCAACTGGCTCACACCCACGGGGCCGAGCAGGCCGGTCAAGGGGTCAATACGGACCATCTTGACGGTTTCGCCCTTTTGGGCAAAGGCGCCGCCGGCGGCCAAAACGAGCACCGCAGCGGCGGTAAATTTCAAGACAAACGACATGGAGAACTCCTTGATTGGTACAACCCGCAGGCTACAAGACAAACCACTCCAAGGTACTGCGGGTTCACCCTAGGAAAGTCACATAGGGGATAGTACTTACACGTCTTTACCTTTTGCTTTGCACCAGCGCGGTGCAATTACACGTTGGGAAGCTGATAGTCACGCAGGGTCTCGCGCAACTTGGTCTTTTGCATCTTACCGGTGCCACCCAGGGGAATGGCGTCAATAAAAACCACATCGTCCGGAATTTGCCATTTGGCGGTGCGTCCGTCGTAAAAGGCCAGAAGCTCCTCGCGGCTCACTTCGGCGCCGGGCTTCTTCACCACCACCACCACCGGGCGCTCATCCCATTTGGGGTGCTTCATGCCAATGCAGGCCGCCATGGCCACGGCCGGGTGCGCCATGGCGATGTTCTCTACGTCAATCGAGCTAATCCACTCGCCGCCGGACTTGATCACGTCCTTGCTGCGGTCGGTGATTTGCATATAGCCGTCGGGGTCAATGGTGGCCACGTCCCCGGTGGGAAACCAGCCGTCCACCAGCGGCGAGCCGCCCTCGCCTTTGTAGTACTCGGCAATCACCCAAGGGCCCTTGACCAGCAGGTCGCCGTAGGCCTTGCCGTCCCAGGGCAACTCGGCACCCGCCTCGTCCACAATCTTCATGTCCACGCCGTACAGCGCACGCCCCTGCTTGAGGCGCACCGCCATTTTTTCGCTGTTATCCATGCCCATGTGGCGGTTTTTCAAGGTGCAAACCGTACCCAGGGGCGACATCTCCGTCATACCCCAGGCGTGTAGCACTTCCACGCCGTACAAATCGTTAAACGCGGTGATCATGGCCGGCGGGCAGGCCGAGCCGCCAATCACCGTACGCTTGAGCGTCGAAAACCGCAAATCGCCCTGCTGCATATGGCCCAGCATCATTTGCCAGACGGTAGGCACACCCGCCGCAAACGTCACTTTTTCGGACTCGATCAGCTCAAAAATCGACTTGCCGTCCATGGCCGGGCCGGGGAACACCATCTTTGCGCCGGTCATGGCTGCCGCATACGGCAAGCCCCAGGCATTGACGTGGAACATGGGCACCACCGGCAGCACGCTGTCGCGGGCGCTCATGTTCAGGGCGTCGGGCAAGGCGCCAGCCCAGGCATGCAGGATGGTGGAGCGGTGGCTGTAGAGCGCGGCCTTGGGGTTGCCCGTGGTGCCGCTGGTGTAGCACATGCTTGAGGCCGAGTTCTCGTCAAACTCGGGCCAGTCGTACCGGTCTGGGTGCGGCGCAATCCAGGCCTCGTAGCTTTGCAGGCCAGGGATGCCGGAGTCCGCGGGCAGTTTGTCGGCGTCACACAGCGCAATGAAATGCTTAATGGTGGTACAGCGCCCGTGCACCGCTTTCACGATAGGCAAAAAAGTCATGTCAAAACACAAGACCTGGTCTTCGGAATGGTTGGCAATCCAGACAATCTGGTCCGGGTGCAAGCGGGGGTTGAGAGTGTGCAAGACCCGGCCCGAGCCGCTCACGCCAAAATACAGTTCCAGGTGGCGGTAGCCGTTCCAGGCCAGCGTGGCAACACGGTCACCAAAGGCCAGATTCATTTGGTCTAACGCGTTGGCGGCCTTGCGTGAGCGCTTGGCAACATCGCGGTAAGTGCAGCGGTGGATATCGCCTTCTACGCGGCGCGAAACGATTTCGCCCTCATGGTGGTGTCGATCTGCAAATTCAATCAATGAAGAAATGAGCAATTGCTGGCTTTGCATCAACCCGAGCATAGGAAATCCCCTGAAAATAACTGCCGCCAAGATAGGCTGGTAAACCCCAAGAAGCGCGAATATTACCCCTAGCCTTGGGCTCACAAACATGCTGCGCTGCAGCATTACCTCAAGTCTTCAAGGCCAAGGCGACATGTCGGAAAATACAGCCCATGCCCGAAGCCACAGCACCATTGCCCACCCAGCCCTCCAGCGCGCCCCACCCGGGGTCTGCCCCAGCCCCCTGGACCCAGCGTTACGCCACTTTGGGCGACGACTTTGTTGCAACGCTGGAGCCCTCACCCCTGCCCGCGCCTTACTGGGTCGGATGCAATGACGCGCTGGCCACACAGCTCGGCCTGGCCGCCGATTGGGCCGCGTCGGACGTGCTGCTCAACACATTCACGGGCAACCAGCTTCCCGACGGCGGCGCGCAAACGGCCAGCGTCTACAGCGGCCACCAGTTTGGCGTGTGGGCCGGGCAACTGGGCGACGGCCGCGCTTGCGCGCTGGGCGAACTCTCAGGCCACGAGGTGCAACTCAAAGGCGCAGGGCCCACGCCCTATTCCCGCCGGGGTGACGGCCGCGCGGTGCTGCGCAGTTCCATCCGCGAATTTTTGTGCAGCGAGGCCATGCACGCGCTCGGTGTTCCCACCACGCGCGCCCTGTGCGTGACCGGCTCAGACGCGCAGGTCTGGCGCGAAGAGCGCGAAACCGCCGCTGTGGTGACCCGCGTGGCGCAGAGCTTTGTGCGCTTTGGCCACTTTGAGCATTTTTCGCACAGCCAGCAGCACGCGCAATTGCGCACGCTGACCGACTACGTGATCGAGCACTTTTACCCCGAATGCCGAAGCGCTGTAGGCGAAGATGGCCCCTATGTCGCGCTGCTGCAAGCCGTGACCGGGCGTACCGCCGAAATGGTGGCGCACTGGCAGTCGGTCGGCTTTTGCCACGGTGTCATGAACACCGACAACATGAGCATCCTGGGCCTGACCCTGGACTACGGCCCCTTCCAGTTTCTCGACGGCTATGACCCGGCGCACATCTGCAACCACTCTGACCACCAAGGCCGCTACGCTTTTCACAA
Organism: Comamonas sp. lk; assembly: GCA_945898115.1. Lineage (GTDB taxonomy): Bacteria > Pseudomonadota > Gammaproteobacteria > Burkholderiales > Burkholderiaceae_C > Allorhodoferax. The sequence continues at coordinate 8,568 of CAMDHS010000066.1, read as the reverse complement.
ACAGCCCAACGTTGCCTACTGGAACCTGTTTTGCCTGGGCCAGGCGCTCATGCCGCTCCTTGGCGAACAGGAACACGCCATCGCCGCGCTGGAAACCTTTAAAGCCCGCTACCCGCAAGCCCTGGCTGCGCGCATGGCGGCCAAACTCGGCTTTGCGCAGGCCCATGAAAACCAGCGCCCCCTGATTGAGTCCGGGCTCAAGCTGCTGGCGCAAGAACGGGTGGACTTCACTATCTTCTGGCGGCGCCTGAGCCACTGGGCCGAAGGCATGGATGGGGCAAACAGCTCGGTGCGCGATCTGTTTGTGGACCGCGCCGCCGCAGACGCCTGGCTGGCCGAGTTCCGGGCGCTGCACGCCCAAGATGCAACATTTAACGGCGCCACCACCTCACAGCGCATGCTGCGCACCAACCCCAAGTTTGTTTTGCGCAACCATTTGGGCGAGCTGGCGATTCGCGCGGCCAAAACCAAGGATTTTTCGGTCTTGCACCAACTGCAAACCGTGCTGGCCGATCCATTTGCTGAACATACCGCCTTTGAGGATTGGGCTGGCTTTGCGCCCGACTGGGCATCTAGCATTGAAATCAGCTGCAGTTCCTGAGTCTCTATTTTTTTGAAAGCCACCCCATGATTACCAAAACTGACGCGCAATGGCGCGAACTGCTGCAAGCCAAGGGCGCCGAGCCTCAAGCCTTCGACGTAACGCGCCACGAATCCACCGAGCGCGCCTTTACCGGGCGCTGGGAATCGAACAAGCAAAGCGGAACTTACCGCTGCATTTGCTGCGACCAGCCCCTGTTTTCGTCCGACACCAAGTACGACTCGGGCACTGGCTGGCCTAGCTACTTTGCGCCGATTGCCCCCGAGGCCGTGGGCACCAAGGTGGACGGCATGCTGTGGATGAAGCGCACCGAAGTGCATTGCTCTGGCTGCCACGCGCACCTAGGCCATGTGTTTGAAGACGGCCCCGCGCCCACCGGTTTGCGTTATTGCATGAACTCGGCCTCGCTACACTTCACGCCAGCATGAAGCCCTTTATCGACTTTTTCCCCATCCTCTTGTTTTTTGGGGCCTACAAGCTCTATGACATTTACACCGCCACGGCCGTGCTAATGGCCGCTACCGTGCTGCAAACCGCCTATGTCTACCAGACCCAAAAGCGGCTGGAGATCATGCAAAAAGTCACGCTGGTGCTGGTGATCGGTTTTGGCGCTCTGACCCTGGGCCTGCACGACGATCGCTTTATCAAGTGGAAACCCACCGTGCTCTACGGCGCCATGACCCTGGGCCTGGCCTTTGCCTTTTGGGTGTCGCGCAAAAACGTGGTGCGCCTACTGCTGGGGCAGCAAATGGAGCTACCCGACCGGGTGTGGCATCGCCTAAACCTGGTGTGGATGTTGTACTGCGCCTTCATGGCCATCCTCAATGCTTATGTGGCGGCGTTTTACAGCACCGAAGACTGGGTCAACTTCAAGCTCTGGGGTTACGCCTTTCCGCTGGTTTTCATCATTGGCCAAGGCCTTTATATTGCGCCGCACGTCAAGCTCAAGACCCCTGAGGACGAAGCAGCGGGTCCGGGGCCCGCACCATGAACGCCGCATTAAGCCCCACTGCTGCCAATTTGCAGGCCCGCCTGCAAGAGCGCCTTGCGCCCACCGCGCTAGAAGTGATTGACGAAAGCTACCAGCACGCGGGCCATGTGGGCGCCAATGAGAGCGGCGTTGGCACGCACTTTCGTGTGCGCATCACCTCACCCTTCTTTACCGGGAAGTCGCGCGTGGCCCGCCACCGCCTTGTGTATGATGCCGTGCAAGATTTCATTGACCAGGGCTTGCACGCACTGGCCATCGAGACCGACGCTCCAACTCCTTCCCCCCTGCCCTGAGCAGCACTGTCCACCCGGCGAAAACCGCCCTCCCATTCACACCAACCGCACACCCACAGGAAATCGAATGAAAAAGCACGTACTTATCGCCACCGCAGCCGCCGTGTTGCTGACGCTTGCCGGATCGGCCATGGCGCAAAACGTTGCCATCGTCAATGGTAAGGCCGTTCCCACCGCGCGCATGGAGGCGCTGGCCCAGCAAGTCTCCAAGTCCGGTCGGCCCATGACGCCGGACATGCAAGCCCAACTGAAAGAAGAAATCGTGGCGCGCGAAATTTTTTCCCAGGCCGCGCAAGCGCTGGGTTTGGACGCGACAGACGACTTCAAAACCCAGATGGAATTGATGCGCCAGTCGGTCATGATTCGCGAGTTGTTTGCCAGCTTCCAGGCGAAAAACCCCGTTACTGACGTTGAAATCAAAGCTGAATACGACAAATTTGCCGCTGCCAACGGCGGTAAAGAATACAAGGCCCGTCACATCTTGGTGGAAAAAGAAGACCAGGCCAAAGCCATCATCGCCCAGCTCAAAAAAGGCGGTAAATTTGATGAAATCGCCAAAAAATCATCCAAGGACCCTGGCTCTGGCGCCAAAGGCGGCGAGCTCGATTGGGCCAGCCCCAGCAGCTACGTGAAAGAGTTCTCGGAAGCCCTGATTGGTCTGACCAAAGGCAAAACGACTGAGGTGCCCGTCAAGAGTCAATTTGGCTACCACATCATCCGATTGGACGACGTGCGCGAGGCGCCCCTGCCCAAGTTTGAAGAAGTCAAACCCCAGATCGCGCAGCAGCTTATGCAGCAAAAAATGGGCAAATACCAGGAAGAACTGCGCAGCAAAGCCAAGGTCGAATAAGACCGCGGGCGCGCTGGCGCTTCAAGCAAAAACGCGGCCCAGGCCGCGTTTTTTATGCCTGAAGATGCATCCAAAGCCACAGACCGCCCAACAGCACCGGCTGGTGCAGCATGTAGTAGCTCAGGCTCCAGCGCCCCAAAAAGGCCAGAGGCCGTAAGCCCGGCGGCAGTGGCGCCACGGGTAGTGCGCGCACCGCCAGGCGGCGCAGCGCCCACTGCGTGGCCGCCATACCCCACCACACCACGGCCATCCAGGGCAGCAGGGGCACGTAGTCTTCGGTAATGGGTTTGATGCTGATCAGGCCAATCCAGTTCAGCGCTTTACCATTGAAGGCAGCGTCCAGCCAGCCCGCATCCAGCGCCCAAGGACCAGCAAATTTGAGCGCCAGCGCCACAGCGCCCATGGGCCAGAGCCAGCGCCCGCAGCCCGCGCTCAGGCGGGCCACCACCAGCATCACCGCCATGCCGTGCAAGACACCAAAGTAAATAAAACTCTTGGGAAACATCAGCACCGAGCCCAGCGTGACCAAGGCGGCGCAGCCAACAATTTGCGCCCAGCGCCGCCAAAAGCGCGGCCAGCTTTGGCCCTGCGCCACGGCAATCGCCTGCCCGGCGCCCGCGCAGAACAGAAACAAACTCAGGATGCAGGTGCGCTGCCAGGTCCAGAGCGGATCGCGGTAAAAATTGGCCTGCAAGAGGCCGGCGTTGCTCAGGTCAAAGCAAAAGTGAAACACCGTCATCCACACCATGGCCGCGCCGCGCAGCGCGTCGATAGCGTCCAGGCGGCCGGGTTTCATGGCGAGCGCCTTAGGCGACCCACTTGCGGGCGTTGCGCCACAGTTCCATCCAGGGGCTCTGGGCGTTTTGGTCTTGCTGGGTGCGGTCCGACCAGCTCATCTGGATGTTGCGAAACACGCGCTCGGGGTGCGGCATCATGGCGGTAAAGCGACCGTCGGCGGTCGTTACTGCTGTCAGGCCGCCGGGGCTGCCGTTGGGGTTGAAGGGATAAGCCTCGGTGGGGGCGCCCTGGTTGTCCACAAAGCGCATGGCGGCAATGGCCTGCGCGGCGTTGCCCCGGTGGGCAAAGTTGGCAAAGCCCTCGCCGTGCGCCACCGCGATTGGCAGGCGCGCACTGGCCATACCCTTGAAAAACAGCGAGGGTGACTCCAGCACCTCCACCATAGACAGGCGGGCCTCAAAGCGCTCGCTTTGGTTGGTGGTAAAGCGCGGCCAGGCCTGCGCGCCGGGAATGATGTCAGCCAGCTCGGCAAACATCTGGCAGCCGTTGCACACGCCCAGGCCAAAAGTATCGCTGCGGCCAAAAAAAGACTGGAACTGGGCTGCTAGCGCCGGGTTCAAGGTAATGGAGCGCGCCCAGCCAATGCCCGCACCCAGCGTGTCGCCGTAGCTAAAGCCGCCACAGGCCACCACACCGGCAAAGTCGGCTAGCTTGGCGCGGCCCGTTTGCAGGTCGGTCATGTGCACGTCGTAGGCCTCAAAACCGGCTTCGGTAAAGGCGTAGGCCATTTCCATATACGAGTTCACGCCCTGCTCGCGCAGCACCGCCACCTTGGGGCGGCTGAGCAGGAGCGCCGGGGCTGCCATGCTGGGGCTCCAGCCGGCGGGCAGATGCACGTGCATGCCAGGGTCGGTCACTGCACCAGCAGCTGCGTGTTCGGCGTCGGCGCAGACGGGGTTGTCGCGCAACTGGCAGATCTTCCAGCTCACGCTGTCCCAAACCTGGTGCAGGTCGTGCAGGGGCGCGCTGAAGACAGATTTGGCATCGCGCCAAATTTGCAGGCTGGGGCCGGTGTCGCCTTGTGCTTGCGCGCCGGGGCGGGTTTTGCCGACCACATGGCTGTGTTTGGACAGGCCGTGCGTGCGCAGGGTTTGCATGACCGCGTTGCGGTCTTCGGTGCGCACTTGCAGCACCACGCCGAGTTCTTCGTTGAACAGGGCTTTGAGCGTGAGCTCTTCGCGCCGCGCGCCCACCTGGCCGGCCCAGTTTTTGCTGTCGCCCACATCCATGCGGCTGTCGGTCACGCCGTCGCCTTCCAGCACCAGCATGTCCACATTCAGGGACACGCCTACACGTCCGGCAAAAGCCATTTCGGCCACAGCAGCCAGCAAGCCGCCATCGCTGCGGTCGTGGTAGGCGAAGATTTTGCTGTCTGCGCGCAAGGCGTTGACGGCGTTCACCAGCGCCACCAGGTCTTGTGCTTCGTCCAGATCGGGCACCTGGTCGCCCACTTGGTTCAGGGTTTGCGCCAGGATGCTGGTGGCCATGCGGTTTTGGCCGTGGCCCAGGTCAATGAGTACCAGCGTGGTGTCTTGGATGGCGTCAAGCTGCGGCGTGAGCGTGGCGCGCACGTCGCCCAGGGTGGCAAAAGCGGTGACGATGAGCGACACCGGTGAGGTGACTTTCTTGGCGCCCTCAGCGTCCTTCCACTGGGTACGCATGGACAGTGAATCTTTGCCCACGGGGATGGACACGCCCAGCGCCGGGCACAGTTCCAGACCCACGGCTTTGACGGTGGCGTACAAGGCGGCGTCTTCGCCCGGCTCGCCACACGCGGCCATCCAGTTGGCCGAGAGTTTGACGCGTGGCAATTCAATGGGCGCGGCCAGCAAGTTGGTAATGGCCTCCGCCACCGCCATGCGGCCAGAAGCTGGCGCGTCCACCGCCGCCATCGGCGTGCGTTCGCCCATGGCCATGGCTTCGCCGCCAAAGCCACGGTAATCGGCCAGCGTGACCGCGCAATCGGCCACCGGCACCTGCCAGGGCCCGACCATCTGGTCGCGGTGTGTCAAGCCGCCCACGGTGCGGTCGCCAATGGTGATCAAAAAGCGCTTGGACGCAACGGTGGGGTGCGACAGCACGTCGATCACGGCCTGTTGCAGGCTGACGCCGGTCAGGTTCAAAGGGGCGAATGTGCGCTCAACGGTTTTGACGTCGCGGTGCATTTTGGGCGGCTTGCCCAAAAGTACATTCATGGGCATGTTGACTGGAATGGCCCCCACGCTCCCCACTGCGTGTGGTTCGCTGCCCCCCGAGGGGGCATTCGCGGCTTGGGACGGCCCGGCGCCGCTCAGCGCTGTTGCCCCCACGCTCCCCACTGCGTGTGGTTCGCTGCCCCCCGAGGGGGCATTCGCGGCTTGGGACGGCCCGGCGCCGCTCACGCCTTCGTCGGCCAGCACCAGCTGGCGCTCCTCGGTGGCCACGCCCACCACCGCAAACGGGCAGCGTTCGCGCTCGCACAGGGCGGTAAACAGCGCCAGCGATTCGGGGGCGATGGCCAGCACGTAGCGTTCTTGGCTTTCGTTGCACCAGATTTCCTTGGGTGCCAGGCCGCTTTCTTCCAGGGGCACGGCGCGCAGGTCAAAGCGGGCGCCCCGGCCGGCGTCGTTGGTCAGCTCGGGGAAAGCGTTGGACAGGCCGCCAGCACCCACGTCGTGGATTGCCAAAATCGGGTTGCCCAGGCCACCCGCGCCGCTGTCTTGGCCCAAAATCCAGCACTGGTTGATCACCTCTTGCGCGCGGCGTTCCATTTCGGGGTTACCGCGTTGCACCGAGTCAAAGTCCAGGTCGGCGGCGTTGGCCCCGGTGGCCATATAGCTTGCCGCGCTGCCGCCCATGCCAATGCGCATGCCCGGCCCGCCCAGCTGGATCAGCAAGCTGCCCGCCGGAAATTCAATCTTGTGGGTCTGGGCGGCGTCAATCACCCCCAGGCCGCCGGCAATCATGATGGGCTTGTGGTAGCCACGCTGCACCCTGTCTGTGCTGCTGGCCACACTTTGCTCGTATTCCCGAAAGTAGCCCAACAAATTGGGCCGCCCAAACTCGTTGTTAAACGCCGCGCCGCCCAAGGGGCCTTCGATCATGATCTGCAAGGGGCTGGCGATGTGCTCGGGCTTGCCGTAGCTAATGGGGGTCAAGCTAATTGGGGTCAGATTCCGATTTCCCGCATCTTTGCTTTTAGCCTGATTAATTGGAATCTGACCCCAATTAATCGTGGAGACGGTAAAGCCGGTCAGGCCGGCTTTGGGCTTGGAGCCGCGCCCGGTGGCGCCTTCGTCGCGGATCTCGCCGCCCGCGCCGGTGGACGCGCCGGGGAAGGGAGAAATGGCGGTGGGGTGGTTATGGGTTTCCACCTTCATCAAGATGTGTTGCGTGGCCTGCGACTTTTGGTACGCGGGCGACTGCACGCCTTGGGCTGCGGTGCTGGCAGACGCTGAAAAGCGTTCCACTTCGCCGCCCTCCATCACCGAAGCATTGTCCGAGTACGCCACCAGCATGTGTTGGGGGTTGGTTTGGTGGGTGTGGCGGATCATGCCAAACATGCTGCTGGTCTGGGCCACGCCGTCGATGGTGAATTCGGCGTTGAATATTTTGTGGCGGCAGTGTTCGCTGTTCGCTTGGGCGAACATCATCAGTTCCACGTCCGTGGGGTTGCGCTGCAGGCCAGCAAAAGCGTTCACCAGATAGTCAATTTCGTCGTCAGCCAGCGCCAGGCCAAAGCGCACATTGGCCTCAAGCAGCGCAGCGCGACCGCCGCCAAGCACATCGCAGGTGTCCAGGGGCGCGGCCTGCAGGGTGCCAAACAGGGCTTGGGCCTGGGCGCGCTCGGTAAACACGCTCTCGGTCATGCGGTCGTGCAGCAATGCGGCGCAGGCCTGGAGCTGCAGGGTTGAGAGACTGGCTTTGGACAGCAAACCGCTTTTGAGCGTGAGCCGGTATTCCACCATGCGCTCCACGCGTTTGACGGCCAAACCGCAGTTGTGCGCAATGTCCGTGGCCTTGGACGCCCAGGGCGACAAGGTGCCCAGGCGCGGCGACACCAGCAAGAGTGTGCCCTCCAAGCCGCCCACATAAGGTTCGCCGTACTGCAACAAGGCGCCGAGTTGCGTGTTGAGCGCGGCGTCAGGCGCGCCAGCGGTAGCCACCCAATGCACATAACGGCCCGATACGGCGCTGATCTTGTCGTGAACTCCCTGCAAAGCGGTCAAAAGTGAGACGGCGCGAAAACGGCTGAGCGCGTTACCGCCGTCGAAAGTGGAGAGGTGCAGGGTCACGGGGCAGGCTTTGGTAGGAATGGGAACAGCCCACAATTTTACCTACCGACGAGGCCCTCAACCCCGAAACCCAAACCTTGGGATAATCGGGGAATGACTATCACTTACAAAGACGCCCACGGCATTGCGGGCATGCGGGTTGCAGGCAAGCTGGCCTCTGAGGTTCTGGACTACCTGACCCCCTTCGTCGTGCCCGGTGTCACCACCAACGCGCTGGACAAACTGGCCTATGACTTTATCGTCAACGTGCAAGGCGGCATTCCGGCGCCGCTGAACTACACCGGCGGGGGCAAAATTCCTTACCCCAAGTCGATCTGCACTTCGGTCAACCACCAGGTCTGCCATGGCATTCCCAACGACAAGCAGCTCAAAAAAGGCGACGTGGTCAATATCGATGTGACCGTCATCAAAGACACCTGGCATGGCGACACCAGCCGCATGTTCTTTGTGGGCGAGGCGTCCATCGCTGCGAAACGCTTGGCGCACATCACTTATGAGGCCATGTGGCACGGCATCAAAATGGTGAAACCTGGCATCCACTTGGGCGATATTGGCCACGCGATTCAGCGTTTTGCCGAAGGCCATGGTTTTAGCGTGGTGCGTGAGTTTTGCGGCCACGGCATTGGTCAGGTCTTCCATGAAGAGCCACAAGTGCTGCACTACGGCCGCCCTGGCACCCTGGAAAAATTGGTCGAAGGCATGACTTTCACGATCGAGCCCATGATCAACGCCGGGCGCAAGGAAATCAAGGAAGGCCCCGA
>CAMDHS010000065.1 GCA_945898115.1 Comamonas sp. lk | reverse complement strand
TTTGACCTGGGTTCGCGGCGCTTTTACATCTTCAACTTGGTGCTGTACCCGCAGGACTTCATCTACCTCACCGGTTTGCTGGTGATCTCGGCGCTGTCTTTGTTTCTGTTTACGGCAGTGGCCGGGCGCCTGTGGTGCGGCTACGCCTGTCCGCAGACGGTTTACACCGAAATTTTTCTGTGGATAGAAAAGCGCACCGAGGGCGATCGCTCTGCGCGCATGCGCCGCGACGCAGCCGGCTTTTCGCTGAACAAGCTGGGGCGCAAAAGCGCCAAGCACGCGATCTGGCTGGCCGTGGGCGTGTGGACCGGCTTTACTTTTGTGGGTTATTTCACGCCCATTACCGAGCTTGCGCACGAGTTCTTCACCCTCAACGTTGGCCCCTGGGAGGCGTTTTGGGTGTTCTTTTATGGCTTTGCCACCTATGGCAACGCCGGCTTTATGCGTGAGCAGGTCTGCAAGCACATGTGCCCGTATGCCCGCTTTCAGAGCGCCATGTTTGACAAAGACACGCTCATCGTCACCTATGACACCGAGCGCGGCGAGCCCCGGGGCGCACGCTCCAAAAAGCTCGATCTGTCGCAGTCCAGCCTGGGCGCCTGCGTGGACTGCAGCTTGTGCGTGCAGGTGTGTCCCACCGGTATTGATATCCGCAAAGGCCTGCAATACGAGTGCATTGGCTGCGGCGCCTGCGCCGATGTCTGCGACGAGGTCATGGACAAGATGAACTACCCGCGCGGCCTGGTGAAATATTCCACCGAAAACGCGGTCAACCAGCACTGGACCCAAAGCCAAACCCTGCGCCACGTGTTCCGTCCGCGGGTGCTGGTTTACACCCTGATTTTGTGGACCATCATTGGGCTGATGTTTGTGAGCCTGGCGCGGCGCGCGCCTTTCAAGGTAGACGTGGAGCGTGACCGCACTTCGCTGGCGCGCGAGGTGGACGGCGGCCTGATTGAGAATGTTTTTCGCCTGCAGATCATGAACGCTTCCGAGGTGCCCCAGCGTGTGCACATCCAGGTCGATGGTTTGGCGGGCCTGAAGGTCGTCACCGACCCGGATTTGGTGATCGATGCCGCCCAGTCGCGCTGGGTCGTGGTGCGCCTGCAAGTGCCGGTCGAATCGGTCGGCCCCGGTTCGCACCCCATCCATTTTGAAATCGACGGCCAGGACAGCAAGGCTGTGGTCATCGAAAAGTCCGTCTTTATTGTTCCGCGCTAAGGAATCTTATGCAAAACACAACAGCAACTTCTTCAGCCCCCTGGTGGAAATACGGCCACGTCTGGCTGGTGCTCTCGGGCCCGGCCGTGGTGGTGATTGCCAGCTTTTTCACCTTTTACCTGGCCTATATCGGCATGGACACGCTGGTCGATGAAGACTACTACCGCAAGGGCGTAGAACTCAACCAGACCCAGGATGCTGTGCCCACCAACCTGGCTCCCGCCTTGCAGGCGCGCAACCATGCCGCCACCGGTGTGGTGGTCAAGCCCAAGCAATAAGTGTTTTGATGGGCCCCCCGGCGTGCCCCGCCCGCGTCACAGGCGCCTGCCTCAGGCGCAGTCGGTGCGGCCCACGATGTCACGCAGCAGGTCGCTGCGCAGGATGTGGATATTGCGCTTGTCGACTTCCACCAGGCCGTCTTCGGCGAACTTGGAAAAGGCGCGGCTCACGGTCTCGAGCTTAAGGCCCAGGTAGCTGCCGATTTCTTCGCGCGTCATGCGCAGCACCAGCTCTGACTGCGAAAAACCGCGCGCGTGCAGGCGGTCCACCAGGTTGAGCAAAAACGCGGCCAAGCGTTCTTCGGCGCGCATGCTGCCCAAGAGCAGCATGACGCCGTTCTCGCGCACGATTTCGCGGCTCATGATCTTGTGCACATGGCGCTGCATGGACGGAATGTCGCGCGAGAGTTCTTCGATGCGGTCAAAAGGCATGAGGCAGACCTCGGCGTCTTCAAGCGCGACGGCGTTGCAGGTGTGGTGGTCGCTGGCAATGCCGTCCAGACCCAGCACCTCGCCGGCCATCTGAAAGCCGGTGACCTGCTCGCGCCCGTCTTCGGACGCTACATAGGACTTAAAAAACCCGGTGCGAATGGCAAAAAGATTGGTGAATTTTTCGCCATTGTGAAACAGCAAACTGCCTTTTTTGACCTTGCGCCGCAGGTTGACCACCGAATCAATCTGATCGAGCTCTTCGCTGTTGAGGCCCAGGGGCATGCACAGTTCACGCAAATTGCAGTTGGAGCAAGCCACCTTGATGCTGTGGCTGTTGATGGGCACAACGGACGCGCTGCGGGTGGTCGCTGTCGGCGTTGCCAGGGTCTTGGATACGGGATCAAACATGGGTGACTTCTCCGGGTGAACCAAATATTGGGTCTCTCAGTCGATGTTGACACATGTCAAATACGCAAACCGCTCGTTCATTCACATTATGAGGCTCAAAGTCATACTAACTGAATGAATCCAATGCCAATTCCGGTGTCACTTGGTTTGCTCCAAAAGTTCGATGTAGCTGGCCCGCGCTACACGTCCTATCCCACTGCAGACCGCTTTGTAGAGGCCTTTGGCGACGAGGAATACAAGCGCACACTGGTGCAGCGCTTTAACGGCGACGGTGCGCGGCCGCAGCCCCTGTCCTTGTATGTGCACATTCCGTTTTGCGATTCGCTGTGCTACTACTGTGCGTGCAACAAAGTGATCACCAGGCACCACAGCCGCTCGGCCGAGTACCTGCGCTACCTGGCCCTGGAGCTGGCGCTGCACACCGACCTGATCGGCAAGGGACGCACGGTGAGCCAGCTGCACTTAGGCGGCGGCAGCCCCACCTTTATGAATGATGACGAACTGCGCGCGCTCATTGCTTTGCTGCAGCAGCATTTCCATCTGGCGCCGGGCGCCGAGTTGTCCATCGAGGTCGATCCGCGCACGGTGGACGTGGCGCGCATCGACGCGCTGGCGGGCATGGGCTTTAACCGCCTGAGCTTTGGCGTGCAGGACTTTGACCCGGCGGTCCAAAAAGCCGTTCATCGCGTGCAGCCGGCCGAGCAGGTCTTTGCGCTGGTGCACGCGGCCCGCGCGCGCGGCTTTGAGTCCATCAATGTGGATTTGATTTACGGCCTGCCCCTGCAAAGCCCGGCGTCCTTTGACCGCACGCTGGCGCAGATTACCGAATTGCGCCCGGACCGCATTGCCTTGTATGGCTATGCGCACCTGCCCCAGCGCTTCAAGCCCCAGCGCCGTATTTATGACGCTGAACTGCCCACCGCCAGTGCCAAAGTGGCGATGCTGGCGCGCTCGCTCGAAGCCCTGATGGCTGTGGGTTATGTGTATGTGGGCATGGACCACTTTGCGCTGCCCCATGACCCGCTCTCCGTGGCCAAGCGCCAGGGTCGTTTGCACCGCAACTTTCAGGGCTACAGCACCCAGCCCGATTGCGACTTGATTGCGCTGGGCGTATCGTCCATCGGGCGGGTGGGCGCCACCTATAGTCAAAACGCCAAAACCCTGGACGACTACTACGACCTTCTCAGCCATGGCCGATTCCCGGTAGTGCGCGGGCTGGCGCTCTCGCGCGACGACTTGCTGCGCCGCGCCGTCATCATGGCCATCATGTGCCAGGGCGCGGTGCATTTTGAGTCGATTGCGCTGGCGTATTTGGTGGACTTTGGGCGGTACTTTGCCACCGAGCTCGAGGCGCTCAAGCCCCTGGCCGAAAAAGGCATGGTCGCGGTGGACGCAGACAGCATCGAGGTCACCGACACCGGCTGGTTCTTTGTGCGCGCTGTGGCTATGGTGTTTGACCGCCACTTGCAGGCCAACCTGCACCTGAACCGATTCTCCAAAATCCTATAGGCATGGCTACCATCAACGGGTGAGCACCGCCCTGATTTCCCTTGCGAGCACCGCCCTGTTAATGGGGCTGGTGGGCGGGCCGCATTGCGTGGCCATGTGCGGCGCTGCCTGCGCTGGAATGGGTCACGTGGCCGGGCCGCGCAAAAACCAGGCAATCTTTACTTTTCAGGCCGGGCGCGTGCTGGGCTATTCGGCGCTGGGCGCGTTGGCGGCGGCGTCCATGCAGGGCCTGGGCTGGCTTACGGTGCAGTCCGCTGCGCTGCGCCCGGTGTGGAGTTTGCTGCACGTAGCGGCGCTGGTGCTGGGTTTGCTGCTGCTGTTCAAAGCCGAGCAGCCGCTGTGGCTTGAGCGCTTGGGGCGCGGTGTGTGGCAGCGTGCGCGCGCCTTTGGCCAGCGCAGCGGCAGCGCGCCGCTGCTCTTGGGCATGCTGTGGGCTTTGTTGCCCTGCGGGCTTTTGTATTCGGCATTGTTGGTCGCAGCCCTGGCCGGGTCGGTGGCCAATGGTGCCATGGTCATGGCCTTGTTTGCATTGGGTACCAGCGTGTCCATGGTGGCCGGTCCCTGGCTGTGGTTGCGCCTGCGGGGAGACGCGGCTTTTGGCGGCCATGGCAGCGTGGGCGTGCGTGTGGCCGGTGCCACCCTGGCGCTGAGTTCGGCTTGGGCTTTGTGGATGGCACTGGCGCGCAATGCCGCGCCTTGGTGCGTGGCCTAGGCCTTTGAGGTGTTGCGCACCGTGCCCCCGATAATCCAGCCATGATCAAGTCCCCTTCAGCGTCCTACTTGGCGCCTTCTGTAGTCTCACCTTGGCGGCTGTCGGTTGCGCCGATGATGGACTGGACCGATCGCCATTGCCGCTACTTTCACCGCCTGCTCACCCGCCACACCCGGCTCTACACCGAGATGGTGACCACCGGCGCCCTGGTGCATGGCGACGTTCAGCGCCACCTGCGCTTTAACGCCGAAGAACACCCGCTGGCCCTGCAACTCGGTGGCAGCGAGCCCGCCGACCTGGCCGCCGCCGCGCGCCTGGGCCAGGACTGGGGCTACGACGAGATCAACCTCAACTGCGGCTGCCCCAGCGACCGGGTGCAGCGCGGTGCCTTTGGTGCCTGCCTGATGAACGAGCCCGCGCTGGTGGCCGAGGGCGTTAAAGCCATGCGCGACGTGGTGGATGTCCCAGTGACGGTGAAGCACCGCACGGGCATCGACAAAGAAGAGAGCTACGGCTTTGTGCGCGACTTTGTGGGCCAGGTAAGCGAGGCGGGTTGCGAGGTGTTCATCGTCCACGCGCGCAACGCCTGGTTGCAGGGCCTGAGCCCCAAAGAGAACCGCGAGATTCCTCCCCTGCGTTATGACTTGGCCTACCAGCTCAAACAAGACTTTCCGGCCCTCACCATAGCCGTCAACGGCGGCATTAAGACCAACGCCCAGATTACGGAGCACCTGCAACACGCCGACGGCGCCATGCTCGGGCGCGAGGCTTATTACAACCCGTGGCTGCTGAGCAGCTGGGACGCCACTTTTTTCAACGACGCGCACCCGCTGCCCACACGCGAAGCGGTGGAAGAGGCGATGGTGGACTATATGGAGCGTGCTTTTGCCGAGGACGGATGCCCCTGGTACGCAATAGCGCGCCAGATGCTGGGCCTGTACCACGGCGAACGAGGATCGCGCCTGTGGCGCCAGGTTTGGAGCGACCACCGGCTCAAGCCCTTGGCCCCCAGGGAAGTGTGGCGCCAAGCGCGCGACGCACTGGAGCGCGGCGCCCTGGTGCCCGCCGACACGCGCATCCACTCCCTGTCTGAAAGCGCCTGATGCAAGCGGCGCCCACACCCGCACATGTGCGCATGGCCAAAGTTCTTTTTTGGGTGATTCCGCTCCTGTGGATCGTCAATTCGGTGATTGCCCGGCGCGCGCCGGGGGTCATCACGCCGCATGTGCTGGCCCTGGGGCGCTGGCTGATTGCCGGTTTGCTGCTGGGCTGGCTGGCGCGCCACGAGTTGTGGCAGCAGCGCGTTGAGTTGCGTCTGCACGCCGGGCGCTACCTGGCGATCGGTGCCTGCGGCATGTGGATTTGCGGCGCGGCCGTGTACTTTGCCGGCCAGAGCACCAGCATGATGAACATCTCGCTGATCTATGCCGCCTCGCCCGTGCTGATCACGATAGGCTCGGTGCTGTGGCTGGGCGAGCCCTTTTCTACGCGCCAGGCGCTGGGTGTGGTGGCGGCGCTGGCCGGGGTGGTGCACGTGGTGGTGCAAGGCGAGTGGTTGCGCTTGTCGGCGCTGGAATTTGTACCCGGCGACCTGTGGGTAGTGGCGGCCGCGGCCGCCTGGGCTGCGTATTCGCTGCTGCAAAAGCGCTGGCCCAGCGCCCTGAGCTCGACCGCGCAACTGGCCGCTTTTTGCGCTGGTGGCGTGGTGGTGCTGCTGCCGTTTGCGGCCTGGGAGCTGACCCACGGCGAGCCGGTGCTGGGCATGCAGGCGCTATGGCTGGTGGTGGTGGCCGCGCTCATTCCCGGCATTGGTTCTTATTGGATTTATGGATGGACGCAAAAAGTGCTGGGCGCGGGCCCCGTGGCCATGACCATGTACCTGGGGCCGTTGTACGCCGCCGTGGTGGCCTGGCTGGTGCTCGACGAGGCGCTGGGCCTGCACCATCTGGTGGGCGGGGTGCTGATTTTGGTGGGGGTGGCGCTGGTGATGTCGGGCAAAAAAGCCACCCACAGCGCAGTTACCGACTAGCGCCAATATGCCGCGCCGCAAGGCGGATGCTGGTTTTAGCCTGCCGCCTCTAGCCCATTGGCAAAGTGCTCGCGCATGCGCTGCACGCTCAAGGCCGCGTCGCGTGCCAGCAGCGCGTTGTAGCGGTGGAGCTTCATGGCACAGCGCAGATCGGTTCCGTCAGGCTGTTTGTTGAGCTGAAAGCCCACCGATCTCAGGTAAAGGAGTTCCAAAGTGCGGTTTGTACGAACCAAGGATTGAGCTGGCTCGCATGCAGGGTTACGGAGACTTCCTTGTCCAACGCTTCAACTTCCACCAGCAGTTTGTGTCTGGAGCCTGAGTTGTCAAACACGTAAGCCCGATGGGCGGTGTAGCAGGCCTCGGTCATGAGGTCGATCGACTCACGGTAGCGTTTTCTGACTTTATCTTCTGGCACCGGGTGCCCGCCCTGCATTACGCGGCGGCGCACACGGTCCAAGTTGATTTCGGGGTCGTCGGTGGCTACAAAATACAGGTAGACACGGTAGCCACGTTCCCGTGCCTCTTTCATGAATTCGACCTTGTCGCGCGACGACATCACGGTCTCAAAGGTGAATGTCTTGCCCTCATAGAGCAGTTCGCGGCGGATTGCATCGGCCAGCACAGATGCAAGGTAGGAGTTGACTGGAGTCGATACGCTTAAGGTCATTGCATTGTCGAGCGCCATTTTCCCAATGAGCGAATGCAGCCCTAGCTTTGCAGCGAATGCGGAGTTTTGGATGTGCTGCTCCATGCGGCGCAAGGCGAGAGCAGGTTTGGCCGTGAGGCCGAGCCGTGCCAGATTTAGCTTACCGGCCGAATGCTTTAGTTCGTGTTCAATTTCGTCTGCGTTAATGAAGCTTCCAAGCCATGCTGGATTGAGTTCTCGCTGAATGGTGCTTTTTCCAGATCCGTTGGGGCCCGCCAATACGCGCAGTCGTGGCTGGGCGCTAACTCGGCCTTGTGCGTCCGCCTTTGCCACCTGCTTGCGCTCAGGTGGATTGTTTGTCACGCTTGAGAATGAGGCCCGGCTTCACGCGTTTGCCCATAGGCATATTTTTGATAAACACAGAAGTGCCATCGGCGCGGCGCTCCACAATCCGGCCCTGGCTCGTTTTCACGACGACTGCACCCGTCAGTTTAAGAGTAGCTTGGTAGGCCTTGTGCCCCGACATTGCGGCGTGCTCAGGAAAACTCCGCTCCGCAATTTGCATGGCGCGTTCGGAAAGAGGGTGGCGGGCGTGGGAGGTCATGTCAGGTGCAAGCGGGTCTCGTAGGCCAGAAATGTAAGTCTAAACTAACCCGCCGCCTCTAGCCCATTGGCAAAGTGCTCCCGCATGCGCTGCACGCTCAAGCCCGCGTCGCGTGCCAGCAGCGCGTCCATCAGTGCCTGGTGTTCGGCCAGCGATTCAGCCACGCGCCCGCTTTTGAGCAGCGAATGGTGGCGGTTGAGCTTCATCACCTTGCGCAGGTCGGCCACCAGTTGGTCGCGCCAGCGGTTGTCGGCAATCTCTAAAAGCCGCATGTGAAAGCGCTCGTTGATTTCAAAAAAGGTGTCGGTGTCGGGCAGCGCCGCAATGAGTGAGCGGTGCAGGGCCTGCAAGTCTTGCAACTGCGCCTGCGTGGCGCTGGTGGCCACCACCCCGGCGGCGTCAGATTCCAGCAAAGACAACAGGTGGTAGACATCGCGCTGGTCTTTGGCGTTGACTTCGGTCACATAGGCGCCCCGGCGCACTTTCATGGTGACCAGGCCTTCGGTGGCAAGTACCTTGAGCGCTTCGCGCAGCGGCGTGCGGCTGATGCCGTATTCCTCGGCCAGTTTGAGCTCGTCAATCCAGCTGCCCGGGGCGAGCTGGTTGGAAAAAATGCGCTCGCGCAGCAGTTCAGCCACTTCTTCGTAAAGCGCGCGCGGGGTCAGGGTAAGGGCGGACATGGCTGAAATTGTAAGCCTTTTGAAGGTTTTGAATTAATAATTATGAATGATATGATGCGGGCAAACCCCTATCCCGCGTATTCAGAGACCCTGCCATGACCGACAAGAACCCAGAATTCAAATCTGCCACCCTGGACGCCTGGCACAAAGCTGCCGCCAAATCGGCCCCCGGCGGCAATGTGGACGCCCTGAACTGGATTACGCCTGACGGCATCGCGGTCAAGCCGCTTTACACCGCCGCCGACACTGCCAATCTGCCCTACGCCGACACCTTGCCCGGCTTTGAGCCCTATTTGCGCGGCCCGCAGGCCACCATGTATGCGGTGCGCCCGTGGACGATTCGCCAGTACGCGGGTTTCTCGACTGCCGAAGAATCCAACGCCTTCTACCGCAAGGCCCTGGCCGCTGGCGGGCAGGGCGTGTCGGTCGCGTTTGACCTGGCCACCCACCGTGGCTACGACTCGGACCACCCGCGCGTGACCGGCGACGTGGGCAAAGCCGGGGTGGCGATTGACTCGGTCGAGGACATGAAGATCCTGTTCAACGAGATTCCGCTGGACAAGGTGAGTGTGTCCATGACCATGAACGGCGCGGTGCTGCCGGTGCTGGCGGGCTACGTGGTGGCCGCCGAAGAGCAGGGCGTGGCCCAAGACCAACTCTCGGGAACGATTCAGAACGACATTCTGAAAGAGTTCATGGTGCGCAACACCTACATCTACCCGCCTGCGCCCAGCATGCGCATCATTGGCGACATCATTGGCTACACCGCCAAGAACATGCCCAAGTTCAACTCGATCTCGATTTCGGGTTACCACATGCAAGAAGCCGGGGCCAACCAGGCGCTCGAGCTCGCGTTTACTTTGGCCGACGGCAAGGAATACGTCAAAACCGCCATTGCCACCGGACTGGACGTGGACGAGTTTGCCGGGCGCCTGAGCTTTTTCTGGGCGATTGGCATGAACTTCTACCTTGAGGTTGCCAAGATGCGCGCGGCGCGCCTGCTGTGGTGCCGCATCATGAAGGGCTTTGACGCCAAGTCACCCAAATCGCTCATGCTGCGCACCCACTGCCAGACCAGCGGCTGGAGCCTGACCGAGCAAGACCCCTACAACAACGTGGTGCGCACCACCATCGAGGCCATGGCGGCTGTCTTTGGCGGCACGCAAAGCCTGCACACCAACAGCTTTGACGAAGCCATTGCGCTGCCCACCGAGTTTTCGAGCCGCATTGCCCGCAACACCCAGCTCATCATCCAGGAAGAAACCCACATCACCAATGTGATTGACCCCTGGGCCGGTAGCTACATGATGGAAAAGCTCACCCAAGACATGGCCGACGCTGCGTGGAAGATCATTGAAGAAGTCGAAGCCATGGGCGGCATGGTCAAGGCCGTGGACAGCGGCTGGGCCAAGCTCAAGATCGAGGCCGCCGCCGCTGAAAAGCAGGCGCGCATTGACAGCGGCAAAGACGTGATCGTGGGCGTCAACAAATACAAGCTCAAGTCTGAGGACGCCATCGAGGCGCGCGACATTGACAACGTGGCGGTGCGCGAGGGCCAGATTGCCCGTTTGCAAAGCATTCGCGCCAGCCGCGACAGCGCCGCCGTCAAGGCCGCGCTGGACGCGCTGACCTATGCCGCAGGGCACAACGAAGGCAATTTGCTGGACTTGTCCATCAAGGCCATGCGCCTGCGCGCCACGGTGGGCGAGGTGAGCGACGCGCTCGAAGTGGCGTTTGACCGCCACCGCGCTGACACGCACAAGGTCTCGGGCGTCTACGCCGCCGCCTTTGACACCGATACCACCAATGGGGACACCATGGAATATTGGAACGCGCTCAAAGCCGACATTGCCGCCTTTGCCGACGCCCAGGGCCGCCGCCCCCGCGTGATGATTTCCAAACTCGGCCAGGACGGCCACGACCGGGGCGCCAAAGTGGTGGCCACCGCTTTCGCCGACCTGGGCTTTGACGTGGACATGGGCCCGCTGTTCCAGACGCCCGAAGAATGCGCCCGCCAGGCCATTGAGAACGACGTGCACGCCGTGGGCGTGTCCACCTTGGCTGCCGGCCACAAAACCCTGGTGCCTGCCATCATTGCCGAGCTCAAAAAGCAGGGCGCCGACGACATCATCGTCTTCGTGGGCGGCGTCATTCCGCGCCAGGACTACGACTTTTTGTATGCCGCAGGCGTCAAGGGCATGTACGGCCCGGGCACGCCGATTCCGGTCAGCGCCAAGGATGTGCTGGCGCAGATCAACAAGTCGCTAGCCACCTGAAACCCTGGTCGTTATACTGTAATACCGTATTTCAACCGGAGTAAACCATGGCCGTTTCTGTTCGCATGGACCCCTTGCTGGAAAAGCAGCTCGAGCAAGCTGCCAAGCGCCAGGGCGTGACCAAATCGCAGTTCATCATCGACGCGGTAGAGCGCGCGCTGGGGCGCAAAAACCCGTATGAGCTGATGCTGGCTTTGAAGGCGGAAGAGAATCGCCCCGAATATGCGGCTGTCGCAAAAGCCTATGAGGGCTGGGAGCAGCCCTACGAGACCGACGCTTCGCGCGCCCTGCTCCTCGAACGTCTAAGAGCCAAACATGGCAGCAGCGCTGATTGACGCGAGCGCGATGGTTGCCGCGTTCAGCAGCAAGCAGTCCCAGTCCGTGCACTACCAAAAGCTCTTGCGCCAAGGCGCGCAGGAACACTGGTCGTTGTCCACGACCTGGCCCTGCGTGACGGAAGCCAGCTACATGGTGCCGCCCCCGCAACGCTACACCTTGCTGCGCTGGTTGGGAGCCGGAGCCATCGCGGTGTATCCATTCGCCCAAGACGAGCTGAGCGATTTCGCCGACCTGATGCATCGCTATACGCAAGCGCCGCGCTCTGAGATGGATTTGGCCGATGCATCGCTGGTCTGGCTGGCGGAGCAGACTGGCGTGACCCGCATCATGACCCTCGATGTGCGCGATTTTTCCCGCTATCGCCTGGCCGATGGCCGGGCGTTTGAGATTTTGTAATGGCGGCGGACAACACATCCCTGTTGGCGGACTTGCGCGGCCAGGCGCCCATGGCGCAGCGCCGCGCCATGGCCAAGGCCATCACCTTGCTCGAATCCACCCGAGCTGACCACCGCGCGCAGGCCGACGCCTTGCTTACCGACCTGCTGCCGCACACCGGTGGGTCTTTTCGCCTTGGGATCAGCGGCGTGCCGGGTGTGGGCAAGAGCACGTTTATTGAAACGCTGGGCCTGTACCTGATCGCCCAGGGCCACCGTGTGGCGGTGCTGGCGGTGGACCCATCAAGCAGTGTCTCGGGCGGCTCTATCTTGGGAGACAAAACTCGCATGGAGCGCCTGAGCGTGGCGCCGCAGGCCTACATCCGCCCCAGCCCTGCCAGCGGCACGCTCGGCGGCGTGGCTGAAAAAACCCGCGAAGCCATGCTGGTGGTCGAAGCCGCCAACTTTGACGTGGTGATTGTGGAAACCGTGGGCGTGGGCCAGTCCGAAACCGCCGTGGCGCAAATGACCGACATGTTTGTGCTGCTGCAACTGCCCAACGCCGGTGACGACCTGCAGGCGATCAAGAAAGGCGTGATGGAGCTCGCGGATTTGGTGGTGATCAACAAGGCCGACCTGGACGCGGCTGCCGCCACCCGCGCCCAGGCGCAAATCAGCGGCGCCTTGCGCCTGCTGGGCTTGCATGGCAACCCGGCCAATGTGCACCACGCCGCCAGCCAGTGGCACCCCACCGTGATCCAGCTCAGCGCGCTGCTGGGCCAGGGCGTGGACGGGTTTTGGGCATCTGTTTTGGAATTCAAGGCTCTGCAAACGGCAAATGGCCGCTTTGCCACCCGCCGCCAAAGCCAGGCGCTGGCCTGGATGTG
>CAMDHS010000064.1 GCA_945898115.1 Comamonas sp. lk | reverse complement strand
T
Source organism: Comamonas sp. lk (assembly GCA_945898115.1). Lineage (GTDB taxonomy): Bacteria > Pseudomonadota > Gammaproteobacteria > Burkholderiales > Burkholderiaceae_C > Allorhodoferax. The sequence continues at coordinate 12,405 of CAMDHS010000064.1, read as the reverse complement.
TCTGTTGACCGGCCTGGGCCTGATGGCTGGCAGCGCCTTAGGCTTGGCCCTGACCGCCTGGCAGCTGCTGCGCAGCGCCCCGGCCAGCGCTGCACGCCAGCAGGCGATGCGCAGCCTGCGCCTGCCAGCCCGCACATTGGCGCTGGGGGTTTACGGCCTGTTTGGTTTTCATTTTTTGCTCTTTATCGCGCTGCGCCACGCGCCGCCCGTGCAGGCCAATTTGGTGAACTACCTCTGGCCGCTGGGCATGGTCTTGCTGGCACCCGTGTTTTTGCCGCATACCCGCCTGCGTGCCATCCATGTGGTGGCAGCGCTGGTGGGCTTTGCTGGGGCGGCGCTGGCGATTTTGGGGGCCGCAGGCGGGGCAGGCGCTGATGCGGGCGCCAGCGGTTTTGCCTGGGGCTATGTACCGGCCGGGGCGTCGGCCTTTGTCTGGGCGAGTTATTCGCTGCTCACCCAACGGGTGGCGCCGTTTCCTACTGCGTCTATCGGGGTGTTCGGACTGGTCTCGGGCCTTTTGTCGCTGCTGTGCCACGTGCTGCTGGAGCCAGCGGTGGCGCTCAGCACGGGCGACTTGCTGCTTATCGCCCTGCTGGGTCTGGGTCCGCTGGGCGGCGCGTTTTACTTGTGGGACGCGGCGCTCAAGCGGGGGGACGCGCGCCAGATCGGGCTGCTGTCGTTTTTGACGCCGCTGCTGTCCACGCTGGGTTTGCTGTGGCTGCGCGCCGAGTGGCCGAGCGCGTCGATTGTGCTGGCCGCAACGCTGATTGTGGGTGCGGCCTGGCTGGGGTCGCGCGCAGCGCCCTGAACAAGGCCTGGATTCAGGTGCTGGCCACCATCTCCAGCGCCGGGTTTTCCGCTTGCAGCACGCGCTGCGCCCAGGGCGCCAGGCGCGTGGTATCAGAGCGCAATATTTCTTGCTTGACCGCCAAGATCTGCGCCGGGTGCATAGAAAAACTGCGCAAGCCCAGACCCAGCAACAAGCGGGTCAGGCCCACGTCACCGGCCATTTCGCCACACACGCTCACGCCCTTGCCCTGGAGCCGGCATTCGGCAATGGTGGCAGCCACCAGTTGCAGCACCGCCGGGTGGAGCGGGTCGTACAAATGCGCCACTGACTCGTCGGCACGGTCAATAGCCAGGGTGTACTGAATCAGGTCGTTGGTGCCAATGGACAAAAAGTCGAAATATTTCAAAAACAATTTAAGCGTTAGGGCCGCAGCCGGGATTTCGATCATCGCGCCGAGCTGCACCGGGCCGTAGGCCTGGCCGCGCTTGTCCAGGGTGCGCCGCGCCTGCGCGATGTGGGCCAGGGTCTGGTGAATTTCGCTGGCGTGGGCCAGCATGGGCACCAGCAAATGCACTTGGCCAAAGGCCGCCGCCCGCAATATGGCGCGCAACTGGGTAAGAAACATCTCCGGGTCGGCCAGGCTCCAGCGGATGGCGCGCAGGCCCAGGGCGGGGTTCAGATGGGCGGCGTCGTGCACGCTGCTGTCAAGCGGCTTGTCCGCACCCACATCCACCGTGCGAATGGTCACCGGCAGCCCCTTCATGCCTTCAACAGCGCGTTTGTAAGCCTGGAACTGTTCTTCTTCGTCAGGCAGGTGGCCACGCCGGCCCATAAACAAGAATTCGCTGCGAAACAGTCCCACGCCCAGAGCGCCGGCCTGCAGGGCGGCTTGCGCGTCCTCGGGCATCTCGATATTGGCCAGCAACTGCACTTTTTCGCCGTCCATGGTGACGGCTGGCGTATGGAGTAAGCGCAAGAGACGGCTGCGCTCTAGCTCCACCTGGCGCTTTTTAAAACCGTATTCGGCCAGGATGATGGGCGAAGGGTCTACGATAACCACGCCGGCGTCGCCGTCAATGATGATCCAGTCGTCCTGGCGCACCAACTGGCTGCAGGTGCGCGCACCCACCACGGCCGGAATGTCCATACTGCGCGCCACAATGGCGGTGTGCGAGGTTTTGCCGCCCACGTCGGTAATAAACCCGGCAAACACGCTTTGCTTGAACTGCAGCATGTCGGCGGGCGACAGGTCATGCGCTACCAGCACCAGCGGCACGTCCACCGTGTCGCCCAACAAAAGGTCTTGCTGCGACTGCCGGCGCGCACTGCGCGTGGGCGCCACGATGGGCGAGGCCAAGCCGCGCATGGCGCGCAAGACGCGCTCGACTATCTGCTCCAGGTCTGCCTTGCGCTCGCGCAGGTAGGCGTCTTCCATCTCGTCAAACTGGCGCGAGATCACCTCGAGCTGGGTGGTCAGCGCCCACTCGGCGTTGTAGAAGCGCTCAGTGATCCAGCCCTTAACGCCACTGATCAGCTCCTCGTCCTGTAAGAGCATCAAGTGGACGTCTAGCAGGGCGTTGAGTTCATGGGGCGCCTCTTTGGGCCCCATGTGCGAAATGCTTTCCTGCAGGCGGTACAGCTCTTCGACCACGGCGTCGCGGCCTGCGCGTGCGCGCGCTATTTCCGTCACCACCTCATGCGGCTGGATAAAGTAGTGCGCAACGTCCATCCGGCTCGATGCCACCATCACCGCGCGGCCAATGGCCACGCCGCGTGAAACGGCCAATCCGTGGATGGAAAAAGTCATATCTGTGGGGCGCCGAAACCTATTCGCCTTCGCCGAAACGCTCGGCAATCAGGGCCAGCAGCGCGTCCATGGCTTCCTGGGCGCGCTCGCCCTCGGTTTCCAGAAGGATCTCGGAACCTATGCCAGCGGCCAGCATCATCACGCCCATGATACTTTTGGCGTTCACGCGGCGATCGCCCCGGCTGACCCAAATGTCGCAGGGAAAGCTTCCCGCCAGCTTGGTCAGCTTGGCCGACGCACGCGCGTGCAGGCCCAGTTTATTGATGATGGTCGTGGTGGATTGGATCATGGGGCTTTTTGGTTTGGTTCAATGGCGCAGACACGGCGACTTGCATGATGCACTGCGAACCGCCGGCCAGCGCTCGCGCGACCAACAAATCAAGAGATTCTTGGCGGTAATTGACGGTGCGCAACAACATGGGCAGGTTGACGCCGGCCACCAGTTTGGAATGCACGCCGTCCACCAGCTTTTGCGCCACATTGCAGGGGGTGGCGCCAAACACATCGGTGAGCACTAGCACGCCTGGCGCGTCGAGTTGGTCCACGATGATGCGCGCGGTGGCGAGCGTGTCTTCGGGCGGTTCGTTGGCCGTGACATCCAGCGCATGCAGGCTGTGTTCGACCTCGGGAAACACATGCAGGACGCAGGCCCGCAGCGCGCTGGCCAGTGGTGCGTGGGCGATGATCAGGATGCCGATGGTCATGGGCTGGGGCTGGAGGCTGCTGAGGGAAAAAGAGCCTAATTATCGTTTCTTTGCCCGCAGCAAATGCACGTAGGTCCAAAGCAGGCAAATGGCGAATACCCCCATGGCGCCCTGGTAAGCGCTAGGCGCAGTCCACCCCAGCTTGCGCAAACCATCAATCAGCAGACCCACGCCCCACTGCACCGCAAAGACGCCGCTGAAAATCAGCAGGTTGAAGGCCGACAAGGCCCGCCCGGCCAGTGCCGGCGGAAAAGCCATGCCAATAGCAGGCTGCGCGAGTGTGCCGACCGTGCCGCTGACGCAAAACAGCGTCCACACCAGGCCTGAGTACGCACCAACGCGGTCGCCCGCAAGCGCCATCGTCAACAGCAGCGCAATATGCAAGGGCAAGCCCCAGGCCATCAACTGCTCGGCACGCAAGCCCTTGCGCGCCAGCCAGGGGTTGACCCAGCCCCACACCAAGAAAGCCAGCATCATCGACACGTTAAGCCAAAACATGGCGGTAGACGCCGCGACCGGCGCAAAACCGGCCACATTGACCAGCCAGGGCGCAGCCCACAGGGTTTGAATAGCGACCATGCCGCCGTATCCCACAAAGCCAAAAGGCGCCAAACTGCGGAAATAAGGATCGCGCCAAACGGCACCATAGCCCGAGACCACCGCCGCAGTCGCCACGGGGGCGGCGCCAGTTTGTGCGGGAATGGACGCAGGCGCCGCGCGAGCCAAGTCATCCGCCGCAGCCTCGGGCACCGACTCACCGGGCACCTGCCACGCAATCAACACCATGGACAGGGCCAGCAACGCCCCCAATATCAGGAACAGGCCGCGCCAACCGGTGATCGGCAGCAGCCACTGCACCGGCAAGGTCGAAGCCACCATCCCAAGCGCGCCAGTCATTAGCATCCAGGAGCTCGCGCGCATTTGCGCGCCGGGGGCGTACCAGCGGCGGTAGCTGGTCAGCGGCGCCATCAGGCAGGCGCTCACCCCCACCCCGCACAACACGCGCGCCACGAACAGCTCCATAAACCCCGAGGCGCGCGCAAAAGCCACACAGGCCAGCACCGCCACCGACAGAAAGGCCAGCACCACCCGCTTAGGCCCCAAGCGGTCAAGCCAAGTGCCCAATGGCAGCTGCGTCAGGGCAAAACCAAAAAAGTAGCCCCCCGCCAAAAGCCCCAGGTCGCCCGCGCTCAGGGCGAACTCCTGCACCAGAGTGGGCGCCAGGGTGGCGGTCACAGCGCGAATCAGCGTGGACAAAAAGTAGGCAAAGGCAAATGCCAAAAAGAGCACCACCGCGCGGCGAGGGCTAAGCGATACAAAGGGAGCAAGGGTCATGGGGACTGGATTCCGTCAAAAAAGGGTTCTGCCATTTCGGGCGTGATGAGCGGGGCATAAACCGCCAGGTGCAGAAGATCGACCCCTCGTGCGAGCCAAGCCAGACGCGCTTTCACTGGTCGCCCGTCGCCCCCTTGACCTGTCGCATTGACGATGTCCAATTGCAAGGCCTGCGCCCTGACCGATGGAGCTGGCATGACGGCACTGGCTTGCCCCTTCATTTGCTGCAAGCTTGCGGCCTGCCACAGCAGCCGCACTTGGTCAGCATTCAATTCGGGCGCTAGGCGCACGCGGCTGACAGCAAACATTGCGCCGTCGGCCTCGCAACCTACCATTTCCATCTCGAGGGCATGGCCCCCAAGCTGCACCGTGCGCTGCGCGCGGTCGGGCTTGCAAGGAAGCGTCACCGTCCCGTCGCCCAAAGACACGGTGCGCCAATTGAGTGCAGGACTGCAACCGGCCAAGCACAGCGTCGCCAGCACCGCCCATACCCAAACCGCACCCGCTGCGATGCGCCCGCCCGGGAGCAGCCCGGCCATTCGACTCCGGTATGTCACCCGCACACCCATCCAAGGCGGCGTACGCGCGCACGATGGACTTGCACACAATACCGGGTCAAACACACCATGGCTTACCTTTTTCGACAATTCTGAAACAACATAACAGGCCCATGGTAGCGGCTTGCCACCGCCACCTGGCAGGCTGCTGCCAAAGGCCCCCGCAGCGGGCGCTGCTCCGGCGTAAATGGCGCGTGGACGGCCCCGTCTGCAGCGCTTGCAGCGCTCGGCCAGGAATTTTCGATAGACTAGGGATACGCCTTGCACCCTGCGGGGCATGGAGCCCAAAGATGAATTCGGTTCGCGCTACGGATGAAACCTTCGGATATTTCCGTGCCGCCGGGCAACGCGGGTGCTGCAAGCAACGCGTCCCTCCTTGGCTGCACCCACAATGAGCGCACCCTAAAACCAGGGCGCACAACAGGTCTTGCCCTATGGTGCCCCACGACGAACGCATCCAACTGCTTTGCCCTGCGTCAGCTGATGCATTGAACTCCGCGCGCGAGATTTTCCGCGCCTACGCAGGCACTTTGGCGGTACCCGAATGCCTTGTGGACTTCGATCAGGAACTGCAGGACCTGCCCGGCGAATACGCGCCACCCCGGGGCCAACTTTTGCTGGCATTGATCGACGGCGTAGTGGTGGGCTGCTGCGCCTTGCGTCCCCTCGACGGCGTTGACTATCCAGATGCGTGTGAAATGCGCCGCCTGTACGTGGATGTGCAGTACCGGGGCTGGGGTATTGGGCGCCGCCTGGCCCAGGCGCAACTGGACTTTGCCCAACTCAGAGGCTATCGCTGCGTGCTGCTTGACACGCTCAGCGACATGGAGGCCGCCCGCGCCTTGTATGAGGAGCTGGGCTTTGAAGAAATACCTCCGTACTACTTCAACCCAATTGCCGGGGCCCATTACCTCAAAGCCGACCTCTGACGCAGGCGCCAGCGGCCGGCTTGGATACCGCTTAGGCCTTGGCTTGTGCGAGCAAGGTGCCCGCATCGCTGACTTCGAACTTGCCTGGACCTTCGACGTTCAGCGTCGCAACCTTGCCGTCCTTGACCAGCATGGAGTAACGGTTGCTGCGCAAACCCATGCCACGGCTGGTCAAGTCCAGCGTCAAGCCGGTGGCCTTGGTGAAGTCTGCACTGCCGTCGGCCAGCATACGGACTTTGGCACCGGTATGTTGCTCACGGGCCCAGGCACCCATCACGAAGGCGTCGTTCACGCTTACGCACCAGATCTCGTCCACGCCAGCGGCCTTGAAGTCCTCAAAGTGCTGCACATAGCCAGGCACATGCTTGGCCGAACATGTGGGCGTGTAAGCGCCAGGCAGTGCAAACAGTGCAATCGTCTTGCCGGCCGTGGCTTTGGCCACGTCCACTGCGTTGGGGCCGATGCTGCAGCCTTCGCCCTCGACTTCGGAATATTCCATCAAAGTGCTTGCGGGAAGGGTGTCGCCTACTTGGATCATGCTGTCTCCTGTTTATGGGTGAAGGTTATAAAAATGAAAAACGGCCCATTGTGGGCCGTTTTCGCAAGCCGCGCAGCGCAAGCGCTGCATGGGCTTAGACCACTGCTGCCTTTTCCACCAAACGGGTCGCAACCCAGTTCTTGGTTTTGGAAATAGGACGGCTCTCGGTGATTTCGATTACGTCACCCATTTTGTAGGCTCCGCTTTCGTCGTGGGCGTGGTACTTGCTGGATTTACCAACAATTTTGCCGTAAAGCTCGTGCTTGACGCGGCGCTCAATCAAGACCGTTACGGTCTTGGAACGCTTGTCGCTGACCACCTTGCCAATCAAGGTGCGTGCGAGGGATTTTTTAGCTTCCGTCATTTATCGCTCCTTATTTGGCGGATGTTTCAGCGCTTTGCTTTTCGACAAGAATGGTCTTGGCGCGAGCAATATCACGGCGCGCAATGCGCAGCGTAGCGGTGTTGGAAATTTGCTGCGTGGCTTTTTGCATACGCAGACCAAAGTGAGCGCGTTGGAGCTCTTTGATCTCGGTTTGCAGGCCTGCAACGTCTTTTTTGCGCAGTTCAGTCGTTTTCATTATTCAAAATTCTCCTGATTACTGGCCAATCATGCGGGCGACGAAGGTCGTACGCAAAGGCAGCTTGGCGGCAGCCAAACGGAACGCTTCACGGGCGAGTGCTTCTGGGACACCGACGATTTCAAACACGATTTTTCCGGGCTGGATTTCAGCCACGTAGTACTCGGGATTGCCTTTACCGTTACCCATACGCACTTCAGCAGGCTTTTGGGAAATCGGCTTGTCGGGGAACACGCGGATCCAGATACGGCCGCCACGTTTAACGTGACGGGAAATTGCACGACGTGCAGCTTCGATCTGGCGCGCGGTCAAACGGCCGCGATCCGTACATTTCAGACCAAAATCACCGAATGCGACCGAGCTTCCTCGGGTCGCGATGCCGGTGTTACGGCCCTTCTGCTCTTTGCGATATTTGCGACGAGCGGGTTGCAACATGGTTATTCTCCTTTGCCGTCAGCTGTCGCAGCGCTGGTGCTGCCTACGGAAGCTGGCGCGGCGACTGTGCGAACGCGCTTAACGGCGGGTTTAGGGGCTTCGAAGCCTCCGGCCTCGACAGGCTTGTCGCTGCCGTCTGCAGGTGCCGCATTGGCACCCATCGGACGTCGCGCACCGCGGGGAGCTGGACGGTCAGCGCCAGGGCGCGCAGGACCACGGTCATCGCGGCGGGGGCCACGGGGACGGCGTTCTTCTTCAGCACGGGGCTCATTGGCTGCCGGCAGGTCATTACGACCCAGCGTGTCACCTTTGTAGACCCAGACTTTGACACCAATGATGCCGTAGGTCGTCTTGGCTTCGGAAGTGCCGTAGTCGATGTCAGCGCGCAGAGTGTGCAAAGGCACGCGGCCTTCACGGTACCACTCGGTACGTGCGATCTCGATACCGTTCAAGCGGCCAGCCGACATGATCTTGATGCCCAGGGCACCCAGACGCATGGCGTTTTGCATGGCGCGCTTCATGGCACGGCGGAACATGATGCGTTTTTCGAGCTGCTGCGTGATGGAGTCAGCGATCAGCTTGGCATCGATTTCGGGCTTGCGCACTTCTTCGATGTTCACTGCCACTGGCACACCGAGCTGCTTGCTCAGGTCGCGCTTCAAGTTCTCGATGTCTTCACCCTTTTTACCAATCACGACACCAGGACGCGACGAGTAAATCGTGATACGGGCATTCTTTGCAGGACGCTCGATCAGGATACGAGACACCGAAGCATTTTTCAGCTTGGCTTTGAGGTATTCACGCACCTTGATGTCTTCGGCCAACATGCCAGCGAAATCACGGTTGCTGGCGTACCAGCGAGAAGACCAATTACGGCTAACGCTCAAGCGAAAGCCGGTTGGGTGGATTTTTTGTCCCATATTTCTCCGAGCCTCTTAGTTGCCGACCGTCACGTACACATGGCACGTGGGCTTGCGGATTTGGTTGCCGCGACCTTTGGCGCGGGCCGTAAAGCGACGCAGCGATGCACCTTGCTCGACGAAGATGGTTTTCACCTTCAGCTCGTCGATGTCAGCACCGTCATTGTGTTCAGCGTTAGCGATGGCTGATTCCAGAACCTTTTTGATGATTCCAGCGGCTTTTTTCTGCGTGAATTGCAGAATATTGAGCGCCTGATCCACCTTTTTGCCACGGATCAGATCCGCGACCAAACGGCCTTTGTCAACCGACAAACGAACGCCACGAAGGGTTGCACGAGTTTCCATGGTCACCTCCTTATTTCTTTTGGACTTTTTTGTCCGCAGGGTGGCCTTTGAAAGTACGGGTCAGAGCGAACTCACCCAACTTGTGGCCGACCATTTGGTCAGTGATATAGACAGGCACGTGCTGTTTGCCGTTGTGCACGGCAATGGTCAGACCGATGAAATCGGGCAAAACCATAGAGCGACGCGACCAAGTCTTGATCGGCTTTTTGTCTTTGTTGGCAACGGCTTTTTCCGTTTTGGCCAACAAATGGTGGTCCACAAAGGGGCCTTTTTTGAGAGAACGAGTCATTTACCTGCCCCTTACTTCTTGCGACGCGACACGATCATGACCTGCGTGCGCTTGTTGTTACGGGTACGGTAACCCTTGGTCAAATTGCCCCAAGGATCCACTGGATGACGGCCTTCGCCAGTCTTGCCTTCGCCACCGCCGTGTGGGTGATCCACAGGGTTCATGACAGTACCGCGAACGGTAGGACGAATACCCATCCAACGCTTGACACCGGCTTTACCCAGTTGGCGCAGGCTGTGCTCTTCGTTAGCGACTTGGCCAATGGTGGCGCGGCAGTCGATGTGGATCTTGCGAACTTCACCCGATCGCAGGCGGACCTGCGCGTAAGTGCCTTCGCGGGCCAGCAAGGTAGCGGACGTACCAGCCGAACGGATGATTTGCGCACCCTTGCCGACTTGCAATTCCACACAGTGGATGATGGAACCCACTGGGATGTTGCGCACTGGCAGTGTGTTGCCAACGCGGATGGGGGCTTCAGAGCCACTCATCACCGAGGCGCCAACTTCCAGTCCACGCGGAGCAATGATGTAGGTGCGCTCGCCATCGGCGTAGCACAACAACGCAATGTGCGCCGAACGGTTGGGGTCGTACTCAATACGCTCGACTTTTGCCGGGATTGCGTCCTTGATCCGACGGAAATCGACCACACGGTAATGGTGCTTGTGACCGCCGCCCTTGTGACGGGTGGTGATGTGACCATTGTTGTTGCGGCCGGCGTGCTGGAACTGAGGTTCCAGCAAAGCAGCGTGCGGTGCACCCTTGTACAGGTGATCCCGCGAAATTTTCACCACGCCACGACGGCCTGGTGAAGTGGGTTTCATTTTAATGACAGCCATGATTACGCAGCCTCCCCGCCGAGGTTCAGCTCTTGACCAGGTTTGAGCATGACATAGGCCTTGCGAACGTTGTCGCGGCGACCCATGGATTTGCCAAAACGCTTGCTTTTGCCTTTGGTGTTGACGACAGACACGCCCTTGACTTCAACCTTGAACATCAATTCCACAGCGGCCTTGATTTCGTATTTGGTCGAGTCTTGGAGCACCTTGAAGGTGACGACATTGTTCTTTTCTGCCACCATGGTTGCCTTCTCAGACACGATGGGAGCGATCAGAACCTGCATCAAACGACCTTCGTCGAATTTGGATAGATTGGGACCGTGGCTCATGCGAACATCTCCTTGAGTTTGTCCATGGCAGCCTTGGTGACCAGAACCTTGCGGTAATGCACCAGGGACACGGGATCCGCGTAGCGAGGCTCGACAACCAGGATGTTGACCAGGTTGCGCGAAGCCAGGTACAAGTTTTCGTCAACTTCATCAGCAATCACCAACACGGATTGCAGATTCATCGCCTTGAACTTGGCCGCCAGGGGCTTGGTCTTGGGGGAGTCAACTGTCAACGAGTCCACCACAGCGAGACGGCCTTCGCGGGCCAACTGCGACAGGATCGCAGCCATACCGGCACGGTACATCTTTTTGTTGATTTTCTGGCTGAAGTTTTCATCCGGCATATTCGGGAAAATACGACCGCCTCCGCGCCACAGGGGCGAGGACGTCATACCGGCGCGAGCGCGGCCCGTTCCCTTTTGCTTGAATGGCTTTTTCGTCGAGTGGTGCACTTGCTCGCGGTCTTTCTGAGCCCGCGTGCCTTGGCGCGCATTGGCTTGGAAAGCCACGACAACTTGGTGCACCAAGTCTTCGTTGTAAGCACGACCAAACACCGTCTCAGGTGCGTCGTACTTGTCGGTCGCTTGACCTTGATCGTTCAGGAGTTCGAGCTGCATCAGTTCGCTCCTTTAGCAGATGGGCTTTTCACTTTGACAGCGGGGCGCACGGTGACAAAACCGCCGGCCGAACCAGGGATTGCGCCCTTGATCATCAGCAACTGGCGAGCTTCGTCAACACGGATCACGTCCAGGTTCTGCGTCGTGACAGTGTCGTCACCGAGGTGACCTGTCATGCGCTTACCGGGGAACACGCGACCAGGATCCTGGGCCATACCAATGGAGCCGGGCACGTTGTGCGAACGGCTGTTACCGTGCGACGCGCGCTGCGAGCTCATGTGGTGGCGCTTGATCGTTCCAGCGAAGCCTTTACCGATGGTCGTGCCTTGCACGTCCACCTTTTGGCCCACCGCAAACAGGCCGGACACAGCAATCACAGAACCGGCTTGGTACTGGGCTGCGACATCGGCGGTGATGCGGAATTCCTGGATGATTTCACCGGCTTCAACACCTGCTTTGGCAAGGTGACCGGCAACTGGCTTGGTAACACGCGATGCTTTGCGCGAACCGAACGTTACCTGCAAGGCAACGTAGCCATCGTTTGCTTGGGTTTTGATCTGCGTCACACGGTTGTTAGACACATCTACCACCGTCACAGGAACAGCGTCCCCGTCGTCGGTGAATAGGCGCATCATGCCAACTTTGCGACCCAGCAACCCTAAGTGATTGCTAAGACTCATTGTTTTCTCCGTAACTCCCACCGTTGCTACTTCAATTGGCAGCAACGTTTTTGCGTGAGAGACTGTTAATAAAACCGCCCGCCAAATGCCAACGCTTGCGCGCAGCAACCCTTTGGGCAGCCCGCGATTATAGCCTCGGGTTTGCGCTTGTGCGCATCCTTGGGCGTAAATCGCTTTCTAACGGCAAACACCGCTTAAGCGGCGTTTGCCAAAACTGCTATTACTGCAGCTTAATTTCTACGTCCACACCAGCGGGAAGGTCGAGCTTCATCAGCGCGTCAACGGTCTTGTCGGTTGGGTCGACAATGTCCATCAGGCGTTGGTGGGTGCGAATTTCAAACTGGTCGCGGCTAGTCTTGTTGACGTGCGGCGAGCGCAAGATGTCAAAACGCTTCATGCGGGTTGGCAAAGGCACGGGGCCTTTGACAATCGCGCCGGTGCGCTTTGCGGTTTCAACGATTTCAGCGGCTGATTGGTCGATCAACTTGTAATCGAATGCCTTCAGGCGGATGCGGATTTTTTGCTTGGTTGCCATGGTAATTCCTTGAGTTTTATGCGAATTACGCGATGATTTTTGCAACCACGCCGGCGCCAACCGTACGACCACCTTCGCGGATGGCGAAGCGCAAGCCTTCTTCCATCGCAATGGGGTTGATCAGCTTGACCGTGATCGACACGTTGTCACCAGGCATCACCATCTCTTTGCCTTCTGG
>CAMDHS010000063.1 GCA_945898115.1 Comamonas sp. lk | reverse complement strand
GACGTGGCGGCCAAGATGTTTGGCGAGTCCATTCGCGGCATCTGCTACTTTGGCTGCATAGAGACAGAGCTCAGTGGCATTCCCATCGTGCTGTGCCGCTCGGGCTGGAGCAAGCAAAGCGGGTTTGAGCTGTTCTTGCGTGACGGCTCCAAGGCCGACGCGTTGTGGGACATGGTCAAGGCCGCAGGCCAGGAATACGGCATTGGCCCGGGCGCGCCCAACCACACCGAGCGCGTGGAAAGCGCCTTGCTGTCTTGGGGCGGCGACACCACGCCAGAGAGTAACCCCTTTGAGGCCAATATGGCCAAGTTCGTGGACGTGGACACGCCAGTGAACTACATCGGCAAAGCCGCCTTGCAAAAGGTGGCAGCCACCGGCCCCAAGCGCCTGTTTGTGGGCCTGGTGCTTGACGGCAACGCGCCGTCAGACTGGCCGTTGGGCGAGCGCGTGCGGGTGACCGCCGGCGGGCGTGATGTGGGCACGATGTCTGCAGTGGTCTATTCGCCCCGGCTGGGCCGCACCATTGGTCTCGCGCAAATCGAGCGCCAGACGGTTGAGGCGAATGCGCGATTGGAAGTGCACACGCCCAAAGGCGTGCAAGGCGCGGTGCTGGCGCCCATTCCATTTGCCTGAAACGCCCTCGGCCCGCGGGCGGCGATAATCCCCAAACCCCGCTGCGCAGCGATGCGACGGCGGGGTTTTTCTTTGCGCTATTTCGGGGCATCTTTTTATGCGCCGTACGCGCCGTTTAACCTATTCGGAGTTCTCTTTATGACCACCGTGTTTTCTAACGCGCCTGACGGCGCGCGCCGCCGTTTTCTTCACACTGCGGCTGCCGCCTCCGTGCTGGCAACTTTCTCCCCGCTCAACTTTGCCCAAACCGCCGACGCAGAGCGCCAGTTCGCGCCCCAGCCTGGCACCTGGCGCACCTTTGACGTGACCACCCGCATTGAAATCGCTGCGCCACAAGGTGCAACGCGCGTCTGGCTGCCCGTGCCCAGCGTCAACAGCGACTGGCAAAAATCGCTGGAATCCACATTTACCAGCAACGGCAGCGCGCGCATGACCGCAGACGGCCACTATGGCGCGCGCCTGCTCTACGCCGAATTTGCCGCCGACAACGCCAAGCCCTTTGTCGAACTGACCAGCCGCATCCAGACCCAAAACCGCGCGCAAGACTGGGCCAAAAAAGGCGTTGCCGCCGAGTCCGCCCAGTCGCTGGCGCAGTGGACGCAAGCCACGCACCTGATCCCAGTGGATGGCATCGTGCGCGACACGGCCAAAAAGGCCACCGAGGGCGCCAAGACCGACGTCGAAAAAGCCCAAAAACTGTTTGACTGGATTGTGCAAAACACCTACCGCGAACCCAAGGTGCGCGGCTGCGGCGAAGGCGACATTGCCGCCATGCTGGAAACGGGCAACCTGGGCGGCAAATGCGCCGACCTGAACGCCTTGTTTGTGGGCCTGTGCCGCTCGGTCGGTCTGCCAGCGCGTGACGTGTACGGCCTGCGCATTGCGCTCAGCGCCTTTGGCTACAAAGAGCTAGGCGGCATTCCCGCCAAGCTGCAAGGTGCGCAACACTGCCGCGCCGAGGTGTATTTGGCCGGTTACGGCTGGGTGGCCATGGACCCGGCCGACGTGGCCAAGGTCATGCGCCAAGAAACCGCGCAGTGGATCAAAGACCCGAAAAACCCGGTGGTCGCCCCGGTCAATAAAGTGCTTTTTGGCGGATGGGAAGGCAACTGGATGGCCTTTAACAATGCCCACGACGTGGCGCTGCCCCATTCGACCGGCCCCAAGCTGGGCTTTTTGATGTACCCCCAAGCCGAAACCGCCGCTGGCCGCCTGGACCCGTACGCGCCTGACGCGTTCAAGTACCAGATCAGTGCCAAGGAAATCTTGGGCTGATCGCAGGGATTTATGACATAGAAAAACGCGGCTTAGGCCGCGTTTTTCGTTATGGGCTTGGGCGGCGAGCGATCAGTGGGAAACATCGCTTTCAAGCAGCAAGCGAACATAGCGCGTGTAAGGGATGCCTTTGGCCTTGGCCTTTACTTTCAATGCGTCCAGCAAGTTTTGCGGCAGGCGCAGATTAAGCGCCGCAGCCTTGGGCTCAAATTCAAATTTTCCCGGTTTAAACCCCGACAAGTCGTATCCGGACAGATCTGCTGTGTCCACGAACTTTTCCGCCGCCGCGTCACTGGTCAAGGAGGGCATGGGCTTATTTTTGGTTTTCATAATGGTCAATTTCCTTCTGATGCATGTAGCGCCCACTGATCGGGCGAAGCAGGGTTTCTCCAAGGCTATTGCGCAGCATGAAAACCAGAAAAACGTAGCGTCCTGCTTGCGTCTTTCCAATGGCCCTCATACGCGGCTCATCCGGGTGGGGGTCCGGCATGACTGCTGGTGTTCCGAGGAGAACCTGCTCGATTTCCTCGCGGGAAACGCCATGCTTGCCGCACTTCGGCCAATTTCCAGCATCCCATTCGAACCCCGAAACTTTCATCGCTAAATAATACACGTTTGTGTATACATTGGCCAAATCCAGCGTTGCGCTTGGTGCGAGCCTGGCGCTAAGGCCGCCTTTGCGTTCGCTTCGGCTTAGACCAACTCCGCCAGCGACCGCAAAACCCGTTGGCTCTCAAAGCGCAGCGCCTGGCCGCTCACTGGGTCGGTAAAGGCGATGGACTTTGCCAGCAGTTGCAGCGGCTTGGCGTAGTCCGCGCTGCCTTCGGGCGTGAGCGTGGGGTAAATGCCGTCGCCAACCAGCGGCAGGCCCAGGGCCGCCATGTGCACGCGCAATTGATGGCGCTGGCCGGTGACGGGCTCGAGTTGGTAGCGCGCCATGGCGCCCAGTGTTTCCAGCGGTGTGATGTGCGTCAGCGCGTTGGGCGGGCCGTCTACTTCGCATTGCTGCATGAAGTGCGCGCTCTCGGCAATGCGGCTTTCGCGGCGCAGGGGCCAGGGCAGCGCCGGGTTCCAGGGGGCGATTGCCTGGTAGGTTTTGGCCACTTGGTGATTGCGAAACAATGCATGATAAGCATCGCGCGTAGCCGGGTTGACCGAAAACAGCACCAGCCCGGCGGTATCGCGGTCTATGCGGTGGATGGGCACCAGGTCTTGCAGGCCGAGCTTGTTTTTCAGGCGCACCAGCACGGTTTCTTGCAGGTATTTGCCTGAGGGCATGACGGGCAAGAAATGCGGTTTGTCCACCACCAGCAGGTGCGCGTCTTGGTGCAGCAGCACTGCATCAAACGGGATTTGGGGCTCGGGCGGCAGGGCGCGAAAGTAATAGACGCGCAGGCCGGCAATGTAAGGCGCGTCGCTGGACAGGGTGTGGCCCAGGTCGCAGCTCACCGCGCCAGACGCCATGCGCTCTAACCACTGCGCGCGCGCCACGCCAGGAAATCGCTCAGTTAAAAAATCGAGCACCGTAGGCCAAGGGCCCAGGGGCAGCACCACGCTGCTGGGGCCCACGCCATCGCGCAGCGCCGGGGTGTGCGGAAACTTCATGGCGCGCGCTCAGAGACTTGGGCGCACTGGCAGGCACGCGCGGGCGCTAGATGCGCTCAAACACCACATCCCACACGCCGTGGCCGAGTTTGATGCCCCGGTTCTCAAACTTGGTGAGCGGCCGGTAATGCGGCTTGGGCGCGTAGCCCAGCAGCTCGGGGTGCGCGGCGGCGGCGCGGTTGGCCAGCGCGGGCTCGGCGCTCAGCACTTCCAAAATTTGCTCGGCGTAGGGCTGCCAGTCGGTGGCGCAGTGCAGGTAGCCGCCCACTTTCAGACGCTGTGCGAGTTTGGCAATCAGCGGCGCCTGGATCAGGCGGCGCTTGTTGTGCTTGGTCTTGTGCCAGGGGTCGGGAAAGAAGATGTGCACGCCGTCCAGGCTTTGCAGCGGCAGCATGTGGTCTATCACTTCGACCGCGTCATGGGCGCAAATGCGGATGTTGTGCAGGTTTTGTTCGCCAATGCGCTTGAGCAGCGCGCCCACGCCGGGCTCGTGCACCTCGCAGCACACAAAGCGCGTCTCGGGCATCACACCGGCAATGTGCGCCGTTGCCTCGCCCATGCCAAAGCCGATTTCCAGCACCACGGGGTGCGCTGTAGCGTCACCAGGTAGCGAGGAAAACACTGTTTTGAAGTCAATCAAGTGGTCTTGGTAAGGCAGCAAAAACTGCGGCCCCAGCGTATCGACCGCCTTGGTTTGCCCAGCCGTCATGCGCCCAGCGCGTATGACAAAACTTTTGATGCCGCGCATGTAAACCTTGGGCGCCTCAGGCGCGGCGGTTTCGGGGCCAGGGGGCAGGGGAGAGGATTCAGGCGTCATAAATGGGAGCGGGGCGCACAGCGTGCGCAGGTAAGAGGCACCGGTGCGGCGAAGTGCGCGATTTTAGGGCTTGGGTGCCAGTCAGGGCCCCACTGGCGAACCGCCATGGGCTGTAGCCATCGCAGTCCAGGTGGCTAGCGCCTCGGGCACAGACCCGGCTTGCGCGGGCCAGCCCAGCACGGCGGCGGCCGTATTGAGCGCCTGCAAGGGCTTGGACAAATCAAGCGGGAGCGCGCCGTTTTGTTTGGACAGCTTGGCGCCGTCCGCCCCTAGCACCAGCGGCGTGTGCAAATACTGCGGCGTGGGCAGGCCCAGGCAGCGCTGCAGCCAGATCTGGCGCGCGGTGTTGTCGGCCAGGTCTTGGCCGCGCACCACGTGGCTGATGCCTTGCGCTGCGTCGTCCACCACCACGGCGAGTTGGTACGTCCAGCAGCCGTCGGCCCGCTGCAACACAAAGTCGCCCACGGCCTGCGCCACGTCTTGCGCCTGCGGCCCCAGCCGGCGGTCGTGCCAGGTGATGTGGGCGGTGGTGCCGGGGGCTGGTGCGTGTGGCGGCAGCAGCACGTCGGTGCGCAAGCGCCAGGCGCGCGCGCGCGCCATCGGGTGCAGGGGCGCCAGGCGGCAGCTGCCGGGATAAACCAACTCGGCATGGCGGGTGCGGGTATGGCCCCGCGCGACCAAAGCGATCTCGATGTCTTTGCGCGAACAGGTGCAGGCGTAGGCCAGGCCTTGGGCGATGAGTTGCTGCAACGCAGATTGGTACAAGGCGCTACGCTGGCTTTGCCAGACCGGCGGCGTGTCCGGGTGCAGACCGCAGACGCTGAGTTGTTGCAAGATGGTTTGGTCGACACCCGCCACGGTGCGCGGCGTGTCCACGTCTTCAATGCGCAGTAGCCACTGTCCATTGTGGGCACGGGCATCAAGCCAGCTGGCCAGCGCAGCCACCAACGAGCCCACGTGCAGTGGCCCCGTGGGCGAGGGCGCAAAGCGCCCCAGGTAGCCGCTGCCTGCTATCACACCGCTTTTCGCAAGCCGGGCCGCAAGTCGGTTTTAGCCGACGGCGAGCGCCAGTTCCAGCCCCGAGACAAAGGCGTTTTCCACCCGGTGGCCCAGGCACCAGTCACCGCACAGGCCCAGACCCGTTTTGGCGCTCCAGACATGGCTTTGGCCCAGGGGCTGGCCCGTTTTGGCATACAACCAGCGGTGCGATTCCACATGGCTGGGTTGGGCCCGGATGCCGGTGACTTCGGAGAAAGCCTTGATAAGCTTACCCTCGACGCGGGCCTTGCTGTCGTTCAAATGCTCTTGCGACCAAGCGGCGCTGGCCTGCACCGTCCAGCGCTCGATGGTGCGGCGGCCCGGTTTGCTGGATTCGCGCGCCAGCCAGGCAATGCGGTGGTGCGTGCTGCGCGCGGCGTTCCACTGCGGGCCCAGCGTGGTGAGGCCCGGTTGCACTGCTTGCGGAAAAGCCAGCATCAGCGTCCAGCAGGGGTCTACCGTGACAGCAGCCAGCTTTTTCTGGATGGCCGCGCTGGGGCGGCGCGATTTGGGCACGGTCTCCAACAGTGCGATGGCCTGCGGGCTGGGCACGGCCAGCAGCACAGCGTCAAAACCGGCGTAAACGTGGACGCTGTCGTCGCTGCCCGTGGTGCGCAGTTGCCAAAGGGTTTTGTCCATGGCGTCAGTCTCGATGTGGGTGACGCGGGTGTCAAACAGCATGGAGTCTTCTAGTGGCGCGGCCCAGGTCTTGGCCAAGGCGTTCATTCCAGGTTTGGCCACCCAATGCGGCTCGCGTGCGGGCAGACCAGCGGCGGCAACGCGGCCGCGTTCGTCAAGCACTTGCACCATATTGGCGCTCCAGGGGCGGCAGGTTTTGGGGGTGGTTTGCAGGGCTTCGACAAAGCGCGGGTCGCGCACGGTGAAGTACTGCGCTCCATGGTCAAAAGTGCCAAACGGGCTGTTGCGGGTGGACATGCGTCCGCCCACGCCGTGGCTTTTCTCAAAAATCGTCACGCTGTTGCCAGCTTGCACCAAGGTGCGGGCACAGGTGATGGCGGCCAGGCCGCCTCCGACGATGGCTATGTTTTTGGGCAATGCTTGCATTTGTTCTCCTATGGTCGGGTGTCGCAGCCACTGTACACGGTCTGGAGGCGCATCTGGCGTGGGTTTTAGCCCATTCGCTGCGCCTCAAGCAGGGCGGCGCGGGTGGTGGCGCTGTCGAGTTGCTGCAGCCACCATTGCAAGGCGCGGCCTTGGGTGCTGGCTTTGCCTGCGCGCCAGGCGTAATACACCGTGACTTGCTGCGCGGCGCGCTCGGTGCGTTTGGCCACTAAGCGCCCGCTGGCCAGGTAGGGCGCGGCCATGATGAGCGGCACGTTGCCGCCGCCCAAGCCCCGCAGCTGGGCGTCGATCTTGGCCTGCATGCTGGCCACGGTAAACACGTCCTGGCCGTGCAGCAAACCAAAGGTCAGGCCCGCGCCGCGTTGCACCGAATCGGCCACGGCCACGGCGCGGTGCAGTTGTAGGGTGGCGTCGCTTAAGGGTTCGGGCGCCAAGGCCAGCGGATGGTGGGGTGCTACCGCGTACACAAAAGACAGGGTTCCCAACACCCGGGTTTGCACGCCCGCATGGGCCGAAGCGTCGGGCCCCACGCCAATGGCCAGATCGGCGCGGCCCGAGGTGAGTGCCTCTAGCGTGCCGGCCAGGGTCTCGTCCCGCAGGCGCAGCCGGCTGGGCGGCGTTTGGGCAAAAAAGCCGTCGCACAGCTCCATCACCGTGGACTTGGCGATGATGGTGTCCACGGCCACGGTAAATTGCGACTCCCAGCCTGTGGCCACGCGCTTGACGCGGTTGGCTACGGCGTCAATTTCGCCCAGCAGGCGCGTGGCCTCGCGCAGCAACTCAGTTCCGGCCTCGGTAGGTTTTGCTTGACGCGAATTGCGGTCGTACAGCAGCACGTCCAACGCCTCTTCGATCTGGCGCACCCGGTAGCTCAGGGTGCTGGGCACCAAGTTCAGGGCGCGTGCGGCGGCGGCAAAGCTGCCGGTGGCGCCAATGGTTTGCAGCATGTAGAGCGCGTCTGGCGTCAAAATATCGCGAGAAAATTGCATCTTGGTTGGTTTTAAGGTGAATATTATTGAATGATGCCATCAAATGGTTTGTGCATCCGCCAGCTATGGGCGCACTACGATTGGCGCCATGATCACATTACGCAAATCGCTTGAACGCGGCTACGCCGACCACGGCTGGCTCAAGTCCTTGCACAGCTTTTCTTTTGCTGGCTACCACGACCCGGCGCACATGGGCTGGGGCAATCTGCGCGTCATCAACGAAGACCGCATTGCGCCGGGCATGGGCTTTGGCACGCACGGCCACCGCGACATGGAAATCATCAGCTACGTGATGTCGGGCAACCTGGCGCACAAAGACAGCATGGGCAACGTCAAAGGCATTCCGCCGGGCGACGTGCAACGCATGAGCGCGGGCAGCGGCGTGCAGCACAGCGAGTTCAACCACGCCCCCGACGCCACCACGCATTTCTTCCAGATCTGGATTGAGCCCAATGTGCGCGGCATCGCCCCAAGCTACGAGCAAAAAACGTTTGCTAACGCCGAAAAGCAAGGCGCGCTGCGCTTGGTGGCTTCGCCTGACGCCGCGCTTGGCTCGGTGCGCATCCACGCCGACGCCAAGCTCTACAGCGGCCTGTTTGATGGCGCGCAGTCTGCTGCGCTGGCGCTCGACCCGGCGCGCAAGGCTTATGTGCAAGTGCTGCGCGGCTCTATCAGCGCCAATGGCCAGGCTCTGGCGACCGGTGATGCGGCGCTCTTGGCGGGCGAAAGCCAGCTCACGCTGGCGGACGGGCACGACGCCGAAGTGCTGGTGTTTGACCTTAGCGCCTAAGTTTCGTTAGCGCGATAGGCGTGCCTAGTCGCCAAATTTCGTTTTCTTTTTTTCCTTGGCGGCCCTGAGTTGGGGTTGCCGTTTTTTTATACCTCAGGAGTTTTTCATGACCAAGACCGTTGTTATTTTCCATTCCGGCTATGGCCACACCCAGCGCGTTGCCCAGTTTGTGGCCGATGGCGCGGACGCGCAGCTCGTCACCATTGACGCCGACGGCAACATTACCGAGGCCGAGTGGACCGCGCTGGACGAGGCCGACGCCATCATCATGGGTTCGCCCACCTACATGGGCATGGCTTCGTGGCAGTTCAAAAAGTTTGCCGATGCATCTTCCAAGCGCTGGTTTGTCAGCGGCTGGAAGGACAAAGTGGCCGGCGGCTTTACCTGCTCGTCCAACCCCAGCGGCGACAAGCTGTCCACCTTGCAGTACTTCATGACTCTGGCGATGCAGCAAGGCATGATTTGGGTCGGCCAGCCCGCCATGAACGACGGCAGCATCAACCGCCTGGGTTCGAGCTCTGGCGTCATGGCCCAAGTCGGCCCCACCAGCCCGGCGGATGACATTCCCCAAGGCGACCTTGACACAGCCAAAGCCTACGGCGCGCGTGTGGCGCAGGTGGCTGCGAAGCTGCGCGGGTAATTTGCACTGCGCCCCTTGCGGGGTGTGGTAGCTGAAGGGGAAGCGTTGTCAAACGCTTCCCCTTTTCTTTTGCGTTGCCGCACAAGAAGCACGGTGCTACGATGACCCGTATGATCGATTGGTCCTCCTGTCCTGACGTTGAGCGAGACCCCGCACGCGTGAGCGGGGCCTGGGTGTTTCGTGGCACCCGTGTGCCGGTATCAGCGCTCTTCGAGAATCTCGAAGACGACGCGACCTTGCACGATTTTTTGGCTTGGTTTCCGGGCGTCACTAAGCCACAGGCAAGGTCCGTTCTGGAGCACGCCGCGCGCAGCGCGTTTGAAGCGGCGTAGGTGAAAGTCCTTTTTGACCAAGGAACACCCGTTCCGCTGCGCCGCGCGCTGTACGGTCACGAGGTGAAGACTGCTTATGAACTCGGTCGGTCAAGCCTGCAAAATGGCGCGCTGATTGCAGTAGCCGAAGCGGCAGGCTTTGAGGTATTTGTCACCACCGACCGAAACCTGAAATACCAGCAAAATCTGGCCGATCGCAGCCTTGCCATCGTGGTTTTGCTCACGACAAGTTGGCCGCGCATTCAGAGGGCAGTTGACCAGATTGCCGAGGTCGTAAACCAGGCAAAAGCGGGCAGACACTTTGAAGTGCTGGTGCCAGGCGCTGGGCAGTAAAACTGCTGATCGCCGTCGCGGGGAATGAAAAAGGCGCCCGCCTCACAGACCTGAAACTGGCTAAAGGACGCCCACGCCCGTCGCAGTGGCCGCGAGTTTGAGTTGTTCGTCCTGTGTCGCAAGGGGCAGGCCGTGCCGCATGGCCAGTTCTAAATAGGCGGCGTCGTAGCTGCTCAGATTAAAGCGCATAGCCAATTCAAACAATTGGCGCTGGCCGGGCGGTGTATCGTTATCTACCTCGATGGGCAGTTGCGCCAGCGCGTCCAGAATCTGCCGCGCTTGGGCGTGGCTCAGGCGGCCTTTGGTGCAAGCGGTTTTCAGAACGTTGGCCAGTTCTAGCTGCCACAAGGCGGGTACCAAGGCTTTGTCCACTTCCAGGCGGGCCGCGATGGCCTGGCTGTAATCAGTGGATTGGCCCGTCAAATACCAGCCCGAGACCACCGAGTTGTCGAGCACAAAAGCCATCAGTCACGCCCTTCTTGAATGGCTTGCGCAAGCGTGCATCCCAGCGTGCTGTCTGCGCCCAAGGCGCGCAGTTGCGCCATGGCGCTGTGCACCCGTTGGCGCTGCTCAGGCTTGGCAGCGTCTTGCGCGCCCATGGCAAGCAGGCGTGCCACCGGCGCTCCATGGCGCGTAATGGTGATTTCTTCACCCTGTTCCACAGCGGCGATAAGTTCCGAGAAACGGTTTTTGGCTTCGTAAACAGCAATAGTGCGCATGGAAGTGGTTCCGGAAATTATGGCTAGCCTGATTTTGACACGGCTTGCCTCAAGGCGCTAGCCTTAGAAGCATCAAGGCGCTACATTCGTGCGATCCCCAGCCCTCCGAGCCCCAGCCTATGACTACTCCTGCGCCTGCCTCTAGCCAATTCGCCCTGCTGCGCCAGCGCCGCTTCGCGCCCTTTTTCTGGACGCAGTTTTTGGGGGCCGGTAACGACAACGTATTCAAGTTTGCGTTTACGGTGATGGTCACCTACCAGCTCAGCGTGGGCTGGTTGCCGCCGGCTTTGGCGGGTTTGGTGATTGGGGCGCTGTTTATCTTGCCCTATGTCTTGTTCTCAGCCACAAGCGGGCAGCTGGCGGACCACTGGGAAAAGTCGCGCCTCATGCGCTTGGTCAAAAATCTGGAGATTGCCATCATGCTGCTGGCGGCCTATGGCTTTTGGGCGGGCAACGCGGGGGTCTTGCTGGGGTGTACCTTTTTGATGGGCTGCCATTCCACGCTGTTTGGGCCGGTCAAGTTTGCCTACATGCCGCAGGTGCTGTACGAGCACGAGCTGGTGGGCGGCAACGGCATGGTGGAGATGGGCACTTTTATTGCGATATTGCTGGGCAATATGTTGGGCGGCTTGTTGGTGGCGCTGCCGCAAATTGGCCACACCGCCGTGGCTGTGGCCTGCGTGTTGATAGCGCTGCTTGGGCGCTGGGCTGCGGGCCGGGTGCCGCACACGCCGCGGCTGGGGCCGCCATTGAAGATGAACTGGAACCCGTTCACCGAGACCGCGCGCAACCTGCGCCTGGCCGCGCAGGATCCGGTGGTGTTTCGCTCGCTGCTGGCCATCAGTTGGATGTGGTTTTTTGGCGCCGTATTTTTGAGCCAGTTTCCGTCGTTTGCCAAAGACGTCTTGCATGGCGGCGAACAGGTGGCGTCTTTGCTGCTGGTAGTTTTTTCGGTAGGCATTGGCGCGGGCGCGCTCTTGTGCGAAGGCCTGAGCCGCCAGAAGGTGGAAATCGGCCTGGTGCCGCTGGGCGCCATCGGCATGAGCGTTTTTGCTGTGGATTTGTATTTCGCCTCGCGCGCGCTGCCACCCTCAGCGCTCATGGGTTTACAGGACTTTGTGTCCGTCCCGGCGCACTGGCGGGTGATGGCGGATCTGGCGCTGCTGAGCCTGTTCACCGGCCTGTACAGCGTGCCCATGTATGCGCTCATCCAGCAACGCAGCCAAGCCAGCCACCGGGCGCGCATCATTGCGGCCAACAATATTTTGAACGCGCTGTTCATGATCGCCAGTTCGCTGCTGGCCGGGGCGCTGCTCGCATCCGGCGCCACCGTGCCCGAGGTGTTTTTGCTCACCGGCATTGCCAACGCGGTGTTCTCGGCCTATGTGTTTGTGCGGGTGCCTGCTTACTGGCAGGGTTTTGTGGGGCTGGTGCGGGCGCGGGCCTGAAGGCCCCGCAGTCTGACGTCAGTGCGCAATAGCCAAGTCGTGCCCCAGCGCGCGGCGTTCGTCAAACACAAAGCATCCGCCGTCATAGTGCTTGCCGTCGGTTTCTTCAAAGTACTTCAAGATGCCGCCCTCGAGCTGGTAGACGTGCTCCAGCCCTTCTTCGCGCATCAGGATGGCGGCTTTTTCACATCGGATGCCGCCGGTACAAAAGCTCACCACCGTCTTGCCTTCCAGCTCAGCCTTGTGTGCCCGAAAGGCCTCGGGGAACTCGGTGAACTTGGTGATGCGCCAGTCGATGGCGCCGGTAAACGTGCCGGCGTCCACCTCAAAGTCGTTGCGCGTGTCCAGCGTTACCACCGGGCGGCCGGCGTCGTCCACGCCGGCTTCTAGCCAGCGGCGCACCGTGGCCGCAGGCACGGCCGGGGCACGGCCCTGGGCGGGCTGGATGGCGGGGTGGTTCATGCGGATGATCTCGTTCTTGACCTTAACCAGCATCTTCTTAAAAGGCGTGGTGTCAGACCAGCTTTCCTTGGGCGCCAGTGCGGCAAAGCGCTTGTCGGTGTGCAGCAGCGTCACAAACTCGCGCACCTTGTCCACAGGTCCGGCCAAAAACAGGTTGATGCCCTCGGTGGCCAACAAAATCGTGCCCTTGAGTTCCAGCGCCAGCGCGCGTGCCAGCAGCATCGTGCGCAACTCAGGCGCGTCAGGCAGGGGGGTGAACTGGTAGGC
>CAMDHS010000062.1 GCA_945898115.1 Comamonas sp. lk | reverse complement strand
TGGCGGGCAAGAGCGAACTCGCACCCAGCGCCGCGCATTGCGCGCAGGTGGGCGCTACCCTGGCGCGCATGCACTTGGTGGGCCGCAGCTTTCATCTGCGCCAGGACAATCTGCGCGCCCTGCCCTGGTGGAACGAAACCGTGCCCGTGGTGCTGCCCAAGCTGGAGAGTGCGCAAGCCACGCTGCTGCAGTCCGAGTTGGCCTACCAAAACCACATTGCCACGCTGGCGCACTACGCAGCGCTGCCACGCGGCCCCATCCACGCCGACCTGTTCCGCGACAACGTGATGTTTCTCCCGGACGCCAACGCCCATGGCGCGCCGGTGCTCAGTGGCTTTTTTGACTTTTACTTTGCCGGCGACGACGCCTGGGTGTTTGACATCGCGGTGTGCCTGAACGACTGGTGCGTGGACCTGGACAGTGGCGCGGCCGCTAAAGAGCGCGCCCAGGCCTTTTTGGCGGCCTACGCCAGCGTGCGCCCCTTGGAGGCGGCAGAGCGCAAGCTGCTGCCCGCCATGCTGCGCGCCGCAGCCATGCGCTTTTGGCTCTCGCGCCTGTGGGATTGGTATTTGCCGCGCGAAGCTAGCATGCTCAAGCCCCACAACCCGACCCGTTTTGAGCGCGTGCTGCGCCAACGCATTGCCCACCCCCAGGCCACCGGCCTGGAGCACAAGGACCTCGAGACGACTGCATGAAACTCAACATCCTTCCGGCCCGCCAGGGCATTCTTTGGGTCAAGCTGGGCGTCAAAACCTTTTTGCGCCAGCCGCTGGCGCTCGCGGGCTTGTTTTTTATTTTCATGCTGCTCATGTCGGTGCTGAGCATGGTGCCAGTCTTGGGCAACGCGCTGGCGCTGGCGCTGCTGCCCGCTGCCACGCTCGGACTGATGGCGGCTACGCAAGAGGCGGCCAAGGGCAAATTTCCCATGCCCACCGTGTTGCTCAGCGGCTTTCGGGCCGGGCGCAAGGAACTGCGGTCCATGCTGGTGCTAGGCGTCTTGTACGCAGCCGGGTTTTTGCTGGTGCTGGCCTGCTCCGCACTGCTGGACGGTGGCAAGTTTGCCAAGCTGTATCTCGTGGGCGGCAGCGTGGGCGCCGATGTGCTGCAAGACGGCAGTTTCGAGTCCGCCGCCATGCTGGCCGTTGTTTTGTATTTACCCCTGTCCTTGATGTTTTGGCATGCCCCGGCGCTGGTGCACTGGCACGGCATGTCGCCGGTAAAAAGCCTGTTTTTTAGCATCGTGGCCTGCTGGCGCAACTTCGGCGCCTTTTTGGTTTACAGCCTGGTGTGGATGGCTTTCTTTATCTTGGTGGGCACCGCCATTGCGGTGGTGGCGAGCTTTTCGGGAAGCGAAGAACTGGTCGCGGCCGTGCTGTTCCCGTGTGCGCTGGTGATGGCGGCCATGTTTTTCACCTCGATTTACTTCACCTTTGCCGACAGTTTTGACACTGGCACGGACGTGCTGGCCTAGGCGCGGGCCTTGAATCGGGCCAATTCACCGGCCTGTCACGGCGCAGTCACGCGGCGCTTTTAAGCTCAGAGCGAAGGGTGCCTTCGCGCTCGCAGATGCATCAGCCGCCCCGTCCATGTCCCTATTTCCCTTTAATCGCTTCGGCGCCATGCGCCACACATTGCGTGCAGCTGCATTTACCCTGATGACTACCCTGGCCATAGGCGCGCTTGCGCAGCCAGCACCCGCAGCAGCAGCCGGGTCTTTGCCACCCGCGTCGCTGCGCCTCCAAGACTTTTTCCAAATGCCCGTGGGCCCCAAAGGCCTAGTGATCAGCGAGCGCCTGCGCCAAGCCCAGGGCCACCAAGTGCGAATCACTGGCTATGTTGTGCAACAAGAAGTGGCCACGCTAGGCCAGTTTTTGCTCACGCCCCGCCCGGTGCTAATGAGCCAACACGCCGACGGCGAAGCGGACGACCTGCCCCCCGCCACCGTTTTTGTGCGCCTGGACGCCGCGCAGCACGACTGGGCCGTGGCCCACGCCCGTGGATTGGTGGAAGTAACCGGCACGCTGGAAGTGGGGCGCCAAGAAGAGCGTGATGGCCGCGTCTCCTGGTTCCGGCTGCAACTCGCGCCTGAGGCTATTCGCGGCATGAACCGCTTTGAAGTCACCCAGTACTTGCACAGCCTGCAACACACGCACTAAGGCCGCCCCCAGGCGCCCGAGACTCCCATTTTTTGCTATAAATTTTTTATTGATCGGACACCGCCATGCAATTTCCTGCCCTGCCCCCGCTAAGCGCTTTGGCCTTGTGCGCCCTGGCCTTTAGCGCCCACGCCGCCCCCACTGTCACGCGCCTGACGCCGCCAAGCGAGCTTTTCTCAAGCGGTCAGGCCGCGCCGGTCATTGCCCGCTTTTTGCCCGGCCAGCGCTTTGACCTCCAAGCCACGCTGCGCCCCGACGACGCGGGCAAAACTATTAGCAGCGCCCGCTTTGCCATTGACGGCAAGGCTGTGAACGCCAATGTGGCGCTCAAAGTCTGCGAGGCCGCCTGCCTCAAAGGAGTGCCCGCCAACGCCACCTTGGCCAGCGTGCGCGCTGTGAGCGTGGACAAACCCGGCGTGCACCAGTTGACGGTGACTGCCACCCAAAGCGACGGCCAGACGGTGACTGCCACCGGCAATTTTGAGATCGTGCCGCTGGTGCCCGGCGGCCAAAAGGTCAAAAACATCATCATCTTGCTGGGCGACGGCATGGGTGCGGCGCAGCGCACCGCAGCTCGCATCGTGGCTGGGGGTTATGCCCAAGGCAAATCTATCGCGCCACTGGCCATGGATACCTTTCCGGTGACCGGCATGGTCAAAACCGCTTCGCTCAATTCGGTGGTCACCGACTCGGCTCCCGGCATGACGGCTTATGTCTCGGGCAACAAAAACAACAACAATGAAGAAGGCGTGTTCCCCGACGACAGCACCGACCCCTTTGACAACCCACGCATCGAATACCTGAGCGAATACCTGCACCGCACCCAGGGCAAAGCGCTGGGCCTGGTCACCACCGCCGACGTGTTTGACGCCACCCCAGCCGGCAACGCAGTGCACACCAGCAGCCGCGGCGCGGGCACCGGCATCGTGGACCAGTTTTTGGATGACCGCCACCTGACGGGCCTGACCGTGCTGATGGGCGGCGGACGTAAATGGTTTATGCCATCGACCACGCCCGGATCGGCGCGTGGCGACCGCAGCGACTATGCGTTTTCTGCCACCGACGCCCACACGGCTGACATCGTTAAAGGCTGGGGCGCGTCTGCGGGCGCGCTCGACAAGGACCGCGACCTGCTGGGTGACTTTCAACGCGCCGGCTTCAAATACGCCAGCGACAAAACCAGCATGGACGCCATCGACGGCGACAAGACCGAGCGACTGCTCGGCCTGTTTGCCCATTCGAACATGAACGTGGCCCTAGACAAGATCGACGGCCGACGCAATAAGGCCCGTGGCGTGACAGGCCGGGTGGTGGACGACTATGGTTTTCCTGACCAACCCATGCTCGATGAGATGACCGCCAAGGCCTTGCGCGTGCTGGACCGCCAGAAAAAAGGTTTTGTGCTGATGGTTGAAGGTGCCTCGATTGACAAACAAGCCCACGCCATGGACAGCGAGCGCTGGATGCTTGATACGCTGGAATTTGACCGCGCTATTGCGCTGGCCCAGGCCTATGCGGCGCAGAACAAAGACACGCTCGTGATCGTCACTGCCGACCACGAATGCGCCGGTGTGGCACTGATTGGTGGCTCTAAAGTGAGCGACGCACGCCTGCAAACGCTGGTGCGCGAAGGCGGCGGCACCGCCATGCGCGACGCTGTGGTGGGTATTTACGAGCAGGCGGGCTTTCCCAAATACCGCATGGCCGCTGACGGCTACCCCGACACAGTAGATATCGACAACCGCCTGCTGGTGGGCTATGGCGCCAACAGCGACCGCATGGAAGACTTCCGCACCAACGAGCGGCCCCTGCAAGACGGCCAACAGCCCTTTGTGAAGAAGGAGCCCTTGTCCGCCTACCCTGCAGGCCCCATGGCACGTGACCTTGAGGGCAAATACATGGTTACCGGCCAAGTGCCTGGCGACAGCGCAGCCCACACCGCCACCGACATTCCCTTGTCGGCCTTTGGTCCCGGCGCTTATTCATTTACTGGGGTGATTGACAACACCGACGTGTTCTTCAAGCTGGCGCAGGCGGCAGTTCGCGGCGTGGTGCTGCCCGCGGGCTTGATGGGGGTGGCGCGCAAGTAAGCGATTAACCCGGACGCAATCCGCAGACTAAGGTCACGGCAAACGCCGACACCATCGTCACAGAGGCCGCAGTCCTGCCAAAGGATTGCGGCCTTTGTGCTTTTGGTGGATGGCCTAGGGTTTTGCCAGCGTAATAGGCTCAAGCCCTATTCAATTGCGTGAAGCGCCCGAATCGCCTCCACAGCCAAGGGGGGATGCGCAGCGTGGGCCAGGCGATGGCAATTGGCGCACAGCACGGCCAGGTCTTGCAGACCGGTCAGGCGTTCGCCGCCGTCGGCCAAGGGCCACAGGTGGTGCACATCGAGTTGGGACGGCACCTTGGGACTAAAGCCCCCGCCTTGCACATGCACCTCAAGCAGCGCAAAGCCCTGCTTGTCGGTCTGCGCTTGCAGCCAGGCGCGGCGTGCATGCCAGTCGTACAAGTCGAGACACCTGTTTTTTCCCGCTTTGCGGATGGCCACACAGGCCATTCGTTCAAAACCATGCACCAGGCCCGTCTGCAGGACAATCCAATTTCTTCTACTTTTGGATTGACATGAGATCACAAATGATGCATATTCAACTCATGAAAGCCAACTTCAAGCGACCCTTCGCGCAGTACGTGAAAAAAGCGCATAAGCCTTTGCAGTTGGCTATTGAAGACGAGGTGAATGTCGTCTGCGAGACCCCTGACATTGGAGAGGCCAAGGTCGGGGACCTGGCTGGAATTCGAGTGCATAAGTTTCGATTCAGCCGCCAAGAGTATTTGCTTGCCTACAGAGCGCCAAAAAAGGACACACCACTGGAGTTTTTGATCATTGATTTTTACCAAGTGGGCGTTCATGAGAATTTTTACGCCGAATTGAAACAGTACCTGCGACAGGAAAAAGCCCAAGGAGCCGCAAAATGAACCACGCACTGACTGCACAAGACCTTTTTACAGAAATGAAACGCATGCCCGCGACCGAGCGCGTTAAATTCTTTTCACTCCTGAGCACCAATGCCTTTCGCGACGATGATTTCAGCCACGAGCAGGTGTTTGGTCATTTGGAGCGCGAGCCCCTGTCGGCCCGTGAGGCCGCAGAGTATTTGGAGGTGTCGCTGCCGACCTTGCGCCGCTATGTTCAGACGGACAAGCTACGTCCTGGTCACACGGTCGGCCGCAATCAGTTGTTTTCAGCAAGCGACCTGCGCGCGTTCAAGCGTGCTCGTAAATGGGGCAAAGAGCTCTGACCATGCTTCGCCATGGTCAAGTGGCCAAACTGCGCAGCAGGCAAGTGCCGCAAGCGTGATGTCCCCTTAAACCTTGATTGGAGGATTGTTTACGGTGATTTGAGGGGGACGTCCACCAAGCGCAAGCGTGGGATCGCCTGATCATCGTGGTGGATCTTCATTTTTTCGATTGCCACAGCGGCGCAAACTGCACTCGCTAAACTTTCCACTTTTGTACTGGACGGGTCAATGAAAAAGCTCAAGATTGCCGGTGCCGTATTTGGCGCCATTGTGCTGCTCTTGGTCGCGGGCATTGCTGCAGTCTGGGCCCCCGACCGCTCAGCCGAGGATTTGGGCACGCGTTGGGCCACACCGCCGTCCGAATTCGTTTTGGTGGACGGCATGAAAGTCCACCTGCGCGATGAAGGACCACGCGACGATCCGAATCCCATCGTGCTGTTGCATGGCACCTCTTCGAGCTTGCACACATGGGACGGTTGGGCACAGGCACTCCAAGCAAAGCACCGTGTCATTCGCGTTGATTTGCCCGGTTTTGGACTCACTGGACCTACCCCCGATGGCAACTACCAAATGCCTGTTTATTCGCATTTCGTCGCATCCCTTATGGACACGCTGCAAGTTCAGCACGCGGTGCTAGCTGGTAATTCATTGGGCGGCTACGTGGCCTGGAAGACAGCGGTGGACTACCCAGACCGCGTGAGCAAATTGATCTTGGTCGATGCCGCCGGATACGCCACCACCGCCACATCGGTGCCGATTGGCTTCAAGCTCGCGCAAATTCCGATGCTCAGTGGCCTGATGGCCAACATTCTGCCGCGTAAGGTCATCGAGTCGAGTTTGCGCAATGTCTATGGCGACCCATCCAAGATCACCACCGAGCTGATTGATCGCTATTACGAGCTCGCCCTGCGCACAGGCAATAGAAAATCCTTGGCTGCGCGCTTCTCGCAAAACAAAGCGGGGGAATTTGAGGCGCAGATTCTGCAGATAAAGCAGCCGACCTTGGTCATCTGGGGCGGCCTTGACCGGCTCATACCTCCTGAGAATGCCGAAAAGTTCCGCCGTGATATTGCCAACAGCCAGGTCGTGATGTTTGACAACTTAGGGCATGTAGGTCATGAAGAAGACCCGGCTGCCACGGTTGCCGCAGCGAAGGCGTTTCTGGACTGATGACTGCCCGGGAGTGCGCGCCAACATCAGATATCCGTACAGACATAAAAAAAGCACCGAGCGTTTCCGCGAGGTGCTTGATTTGTATACCGTTATTGGTAGGCGCAATTGGACTCGAACCAACGACCCCCACCATGTCAAGGTGGTGCTCTAACCAGCTGAGCTATGCGCCTGAAATCCAGCTGTGAAGTATAGCAGCACATAAGCTGCGTTTGAGAAGGCGATGTTTACAGGCTTCCAAGAAAACGCAGCGCAAGACCCTGCGGGCGGCCGCGCGCCGTCAGGGGGCCGCCAAGAGGGTGCGACATAATTGCCCATTCGGCGCAGAGTCAAGCAGGACGCGTCCGCCAGATTTTTTTCAACCTCAAAGAGTCGGAGCATTCCATGGAAATCGCAGGAAAAGTATTTATCGTCACCGGTGGCGCATCGGGCTTGGGAGAAGGCACGGCGCGCATGCTCAGCGCCAAGGGCGGCATCGTGGTGATTGCCGACATGCAGGCCGAAAAAGGCGAAGCCATCGCGGCTGAAATTGGCGGCGCCTTTGTTAAGTGCGACGTAAGCAACGAAGCCGACGGCCAGGCCGTTGTCGCAAAAGCGGTGTCTATGGGCAAGCTGATGGGTTTGGTCAACTGCGCTGGCATTGCCCCCGCAGAAAAGACCGTGGGTAAACACGGCGCGCACAACCTGGGCGTGTTTACCAAGTGCATCACCGTCAACCTGGTGGGCAGCTTCAACATGATTCGCCTGGCCGCTGACGCCATGTGCAAGAACGAACCCGAAGCCACCGGCGAGCGCGGCGTGATGATTTCCACCGCGTCCGTGGCCGCCTACGACGGCCAGATTGGCCAGGCCGCTTACAGTGCATCTAAGGGTGGCATTGTGGGCATGACGCTGCCCATTGCCCGCGATCTGGCGCGCAACGGCATCCGCAATATGACGATCGCCCCCGGCATTTTTGGCACGCCCATGATGTTTGGAATGCCCAAGGAAGTGCAAGATTCCCTGGCAGCCAGCGTTCCCTTCCCTTCGCGTCTGGGCACGCCGCAGGACTACGCCAAGCTGGCCCAGCATATTTTTGAGAACGACATGCTCAACGGCGAAGTGATTCGCCTCGACGGCGCCATTCGCCTGGCACCTCGCTAAGCAGCCCAGCCCTTAGGGGCTAAAAAGGCCGCGCCACCCTCAGGTGGACGCGGCCTTTTTTGTGGGCGCTCAAGTTTGCGCTCAGGCCTTAGGCGGCAAAGCCGTCGTCGGCGGCGATCACGGCGCCATTGATAAAGTGGCTTTGGTCTGAACACAGCATCACCAAAAGCGCGTCCAGGTCTTGCGGGTGACCGATGCGTTTGCGTGGCAGCATTTGCACCAGTTTTTTGCCGCCTTCGGTTTCCCAATGGGCGTGATTGATTTCGGTGTCGATATAGCCCGGGCAAATGGCGTTGACGTTGATGCCGAATTTGCCCCATTCCACTGCCATGGCCTTGGTCATGTGGATGACAGCGGCCTTGCTCATGCAGTACACGCCGATTTGCGGCAGCACCCGCAGGCCGGCCATGGACGCGATGTTCACGATGCGCCCGCCGGTAAAGCCGCCAGGCGCCGTGCCTTTGGCGCGCGCCAGCATGCGTTTGCCCACTTCTTGCGCCACAAAAAAGGCGCCCTTGGTATTGGTGCCAAAAACGTAGTCAAAGTCTTCGGGGGCCACGTCTTGCAGGCGCTGGGTGGTGCTCACGCCCGAGTTGTTGACCAGGATGTCGATGGAGCCGACCTCGGTCTCAGCGCGCGCCACGGCGGCTTTGATGGAGTCGTGGTCGGTGACGTCGAGTTCGACCGTGTGGGCGCTGCCGCCTTCGCCCTCGATTTCCGCGCGCAAGGCCTTGAGCTTGTCCTGTCGGCGACTGGCCAGCACCACCGCTGCACCGGCGCGGGCCAGGGTCTTGGCGAACTGGGCGCCCAAACCGCCGCTGGCGCCGGTGACAAAGGCGACGCGCCCAGAGAGGTCAATTTCATAGGACATGGTTCGGTTCTTTCAAAAAAAGTAAATACAAATAGATGGATTGCGCCCGTGCACGAAAGAATAAAATCCACGTCTTCACGCCAAGCGACGCTGGGGCCGGCCCCCCTCCTGCCGCGCAGCCCAGGGCGCGCCGTGTTCGTATTCATTATCCAGCGAGACCTTCATGACAAACCAAGAAATACTGGCCCAGTTCGGACCCCGTGAGTCGATGGAGTACGATGTGGTCGTCGTCGGTGGCGGCCCCGGCGGCCTGGCCACGGCCATCCGCGTCAAGCATCTTGCCGCTGAAATGGGCAAGGAAGTGTCGGTAGTAGTGTTGGAAAAAGGCTCCGAGCCAGGCGCGCACATCTTGTCTGGCGCCATCATGGACCCCAGGGCGCTGACCGAGCTGATCCCCGATTGGAAAGCCCTGGGCGCACCGCTAAACCACCCCGTGACCGACGACGCCTATGTGTTTTTGGGTGAAAAATCGGGCTTTCGCGTACCCAATATGGTGTTGCCGCCCTTTGCCGACAACCATGGCAACTACATCGTCAGCCTGGGCGCCGTGACCAAATGGCTAGCCGAACAGGCTGAAGCGCTGGGCGTTGAAATCTTTCCAGGCTTTACCGGCGCCGAAATTTTGTACACCGACGATGGCGCAGTCAAAGGCGTGGCCACCGGCAATATGGGCATTGGCAAAGACGGCGTGCCCCTTGACAGCTTTCAGCTGGGCATGGAGCTGCTGGGCAAATACACCGTGTTTGCCGAAGGCGCGCGCGGCCACCTGGGCAAGCAGCTGATTGCCAAATACCAGTTGGACGCCGGGCGCGATCCGCAAAGCTTTGGCATCGGCATCAAAGAACTCTGGGAAATTGACCCCAGCCGCCACCAACCCGGTTTTGTGATGCACACCGCCGGTTGGCCGATGGCGTCGGACACCTATGGCGGCGCCTTTTTGTACCACCTCGAGGGCAACAAGGTCGCACTCGGTTTTGTCACCGGCCTGGGCTACACCAATCCGTATTTGAGCCCGTTTGAAGAGCTGCAACGCTGGAAGACCCACCCCAACGTGCGCTACTACTTCGAAAACGACAAGGGCGAAGTCACCGCCAAGCGCTTGTCGTATGGCGCGCGCGCGATCAACGCCAGCGGACTTAATTCCTTGCCCAAAACCGTTTTTCCGGGCGGCGCACTGGTGGGCTGCAATGCGGGCTACCTGAACGTGGGCCGCATCAAGGGCAGCCACGCCGCCATCAAGACCGGCATGCAGGCTGGCGAGGCCGCATTTGAAGCCGTGGTGGCAGGCCGCCAGCACGACGAGCTGACCGCTTACCCCGAAGCTTTCGAGAAGAGCTGGTTGCACACCGAGCTCAACAAAGACCGCAACTTCAAAAACTGGTTCAAGCACGGCCTCACCGTCGCCACCATCATGAACGGCTTTGAGCAGTTTGTGCTGCGCGGCCACATCCCCTGGACGCTGCGACGCGACAAGGCCGACCACGAATACCTGAAGCCCGCCGCCCAGTGCAAACCGATTGACTACCCCAAGCCCGACGGCAAGCTCACCTTTGACCGCCTGAGCAGCGTCTTCATCAGCAACACCAACCACGAAGACAACCAACCCGCGCACCTGACGCTCAAAGACGCGTCGGTGCCCGTAGGTATCAACCTGGCCAAATACGCCGGGCCCGAGGCGCGCTACTGCCCGGCCGGGGTGTATGAGTACGTGAAGAACGACGACAACACCGACCGCCTGCAAATCAACGCCCAAAACTGCGTGCACTGCAAGACCTGCGACATCAAAGATCCGACGCAAAACATCGTCTGGGTAACGCCCGAAGGTGGCGGCGGCCCCAACTACGCCGGGATGTAATCGCCATGAAGAGATACAGCGAAGAACACGTCTGGATTGCCCGCGACGACGACGCGGCGCCGGTTGCCACCGTGGGCATTACCGTGCACGCCCAGGAAGTGCTGGGCGATGTGGTGTTTGTCGAGCTGCCCGCCATTGGCGCGGTGTTTGCGGCGGGCGAGAAAGCCGGCCTGGTCGAATCCGTCAAGGCCGCAGCCGACGTGTTCACGCCCGTGGGCGGCACCGTGACCGAGGTGAACGAGGCCTTGCGCTCCGACCCCAGCCTGGCCAATACCGACCCCTTGGGCGAAGGCTGGTTCTTCAAGCTGCAATTGAGCCAGGCCGCCGAGCTCGACGCGCTGATGGACGAACACACCTACGCAGGTTTTGCCAACTGATCCCGCAGCGCAGCCCCCCGGCGCTGATTCGCGCATGAGCACTGCCGCCGTGCCACGCGGGCCCTTGCGCGTGCTCAGCGTCATCCCGCCGATGACGCAGCTCAACACGCCCTACCCGTCCACCGCCTACCTGACCGGTTTTTTGCGCGCCCAGGGCGAAGACGCGGTGCAGGTCGACTTGGCGCTCGCACTCGTGCTGGCCTTGTTCACGCCGGAGGGATTGAGCCGCGTGCAAACCCAGGCGCTGACCCTGCCCGAGGCCAACCGCAGCGCCAGCGTGCATTGCTTTTTGGACAACTTTGCCAGCTACCTCGCCACGATTGCGCCCACGATTGCGTTCTTGCAGGGCCGCGACTCCACGCTCAGCCACCGCATTGCAGGGCGCGGCTTTTTGCCTGAGGGGCCACGTTTTGCGGCTCTTGACGTCTATGGCGACGCTGAGGCCGCCGACCCGCTGGCCTGGGCCTTTGGCGCGCTAGGCCAGCAAGACCGCGCGCGCCATCTGGCCACGCTCTATCTAAATGACCTGGCCGACGTGCTGCGCGACGGCATTGACGCGCGCTTTGAGTTTGTGCGCTATGCCGAAAGCCTGGCCGGCAGCCAAGCCAGTTTTGAACCACTGGCCGCTGCGCTGGCTGCGCCGCCCAACCTGATTGACGATGTGCTGCGCGATTTAACGCTGGCCGCAGTTGCGCAGCACTCGCCGCAACTCTTGCTGCTGTCCGTGCCCTTTCCCGGTGCCATGTACGCCGCGCTGCGCATCGCGCAGACGGTGCGCACCCACCACCCCCACATCAAAATCGCGCTCGGTGGCGGCTACATCAACACCGAGCTGCGCGAGATGACCGAGCCCCGGCTGTTTGACCATGTGGACTTTGTGACGCTGGACGCGGGCGAACGGCCCCTACTGGCGCTTTTGGAGCACCTGCGCGGCAAGCGATCAGGCAGTCGCCTGGTGCGCACCTTTGTGCGAGACGCTGCCAGCGGCCAGGTTCAATACAAAAACTGGGCTGAGCCCGATGTGCCCTTCGAGGACGTGGGCACGCCCACCTGGGACGGTTTGCCGCTGGACAAATACCTCTCCTTGCTGGACATGCTCAACCCCATGCACCGCCTGTGGAGCGACGGGCGCTGGAACAAGCTGACCGTGGCCCAAGGCTGCTACTGGAAAAAATGCAGCTTTTGCGACGTGAGCCTGGACTACATATCCCGCTACGAGACCGCATCTGCCGCCACGCTGGTGGACCGCATGGAAGCCATCGTGGCCGAGACCGGACAAACCGGATTTCACTTTGTGGACGAGGCCGCTCCACCCAAGGCGCTCAAGGCCCTTGCCCAAGAGATCTTGCGCCGCAATTTGCAGGTGTCGTGGTGGGGCAATATCCGTTTTGAGAAAACCTTTACCCCCGAGCTGGCCGAACTGCTGGCGCAAAGCGGCTGCATCGCCATGTCTGGCGGGCTTGAGGTTGCGTCAGACCGGCTGCTGGATTTGATGAAAAAAGGCGTGTCGGTGGCCCAAGTGGCGCGGGTGACCAAGGGCTTTGCCGACGCAGGCATTTTGGTA
>CAMDHS010000061.1 GCA_945898115.1 Comamonas sp. lk | reverse complement strand
ACGCTGTGGAGAAATAGACATGGAATTTTTCAAAATCCGCCGCTACATTCCTTTCATGAAGAACGCGCTGGCGTTCAACCTGGTCTCGTTCATCACGTTTTTGGCGGCTGTGTTTTTTCTGTTCTCGCGCGGCCTGCATTTGTCGGTGGAATTTACCGGCGGCACGCTCATGGAAGTGGGCTACAGCCAAAGCGCGGATCTGCAAGCGATTCGCAGCAGCGTAGAGGCCTTGGGCCTCAAAGACGTGCAGGTGCAAAATTTTGGCACCGCGCAAGACGTGCTGATCCGCATGCCGGTGCAAAAAGGCAGCACCTCGGGCGCGCAGAGCGAAAAAGTGCTCGCCGCCCTCAAGGCTTTAGACCCCAGCGCCACCCTGCGCCGCACCGAGTTTGTCGGCCCGCAGGTGGGTGACGAACTGGCCGTCGATGGCCTCAAGGCGCTGGCCTTTGTGGTGGTGGGCATCATGCTGTACTTGGCCATTCGTTTCGAATGGAAATTCGCAGTGGCCGCCATCGTCGCCAATTTGCACGACGTGATTATCATTTTGGGATTTTTCGCATTCTTCCAGTGGGAGTTTTCACTGCCCGTGCTGGCCGCCGTGCTGGCAGTGCTGGGCTATTCGGTCAATGAATCGGTGGTGATTTTTGACCGGATCCGCGAGAACTTTCGCCGCTACCGGCGCATGGATACGCAGGAAATCATCGACAACGCGATCACCTCCACCATCAGCCGCACCATCATCACCCACGGCTGCACGCAGATCATGGTGCTGTCCATGCTGCTGTTCGGTGGCGCGACGCTGCATTACTTTGCGCTGGCGCTCACGATTGGCATTTTGTTTGGTATTTATTCTTCGGTGTTTGTGGCTGCTGCCATTGCCATGTGGCTGGGCATCCAGCGCGAAGACCTGATCAAGGCCCCAATCAAGAAAGACAACGACCCAAGCGATCCGAACGCGGGGGCGACAGTCTAAAAGCTCCGCGGGCGATACGCCCGAAAACTCAGGCTCCGCGGGCGATACGCCCGAAAAGTTAGGCTCCGCGGGCGATACGCCCGCTCAGAGCCTCCAAGAAGCCCACCAGACGCTCCACCTGCACTGGCTTTTGGTACACCGTCACCCAGGGGGGCAGCACGCCGTCTTTGCGCGCTTCTTCGGGGCTTTTGGCGGTGACCACCAGCACGTCGATGGCGCTGTATTCAGCCTCGCTTGCCAGGGTGCGCACCAGTTGGTAGCCGTCAAAGGGGCGCATCATCAGGTCGGTCACTACCACGTCGGGGCGCTGGCGCTCGATCTGGATCAGCGCTTGCGAGCCGTCTCCTGCTACCGACAAAGCCACTGGGTGGCCGCAGCGCTTGACCAGCGACTCAAAGTACGCCACCTGTAAGGCATCGTCTTCGGCCAACAAGACGCGCAAGGCGCGCGGCGCGTTGGAATAGTGGCCGTCCGGGCGTGTGGGCATCATCTTTTCCACCGCATTGCGGTATATGCGCCGGTGGCCGCCCGAGGTGACCCAGGCATCAAGCTCACCATTGGCGACCATTTTTTGTACCGTGGTGGTGGACAAGCCCAACATGCGGGCCGCTTGCTGGGTAGTGAGAATGTCGGAGGTTTCGGGCATGGCCATAGGTTGCTTCAGTTTTTGCGATGAATGGGTTGAATGTGTTAATTCACAAATTTGCAATTATTACCGAGTTTTGCATGCCATTGTTAGCTTTATGCTTTGGACTGGCGTTGAAATAGCCCGCCCGGCAGACGAAGTACCCAGCCTTGCAGTTCCAGACCCATCAGTTCGGCCTGCAAATGCGGCGTGTCGAGCCCGGTACGGGCCTGCAAGGCGTCCAGACTGCAGGGGTCAAAGCCCAGCGCCTGCACCAGTGCGCCTTGTGCTGGTGTCAGGTGTGCCCCTTCGTCAAACAGGTCGGGCGCAGGGCGCGCGCCTTGCGCGGTGGGCCTGGGCGTTACCGCGCCGAGTTCCTCAAGCACGTCTTGCGCACTTTCTACCAATTTGGCGCCTTGTTTGATGAGCGCATGGCAGCCGCGCGACTGGGTGCTGTGGATGGAGCCAGGAATCGCGAACACCTCTTTGCCCTGCTCGAGCGCGAAGCGCGCGGTAATCAAGGAGCCCGATTGCAGCGCCGCCTCCACCACCAGCGTGCCCAGGGACAGGCCAGAAATGATGCGGTTGCGCTGCGGAAAGTGGGCCGACAAGGGCGGCGTGCCCAGCGGGTATTCGCTCAGCAGCAAGCCATGCGTGGCGATTTGCTGCGCCAGCGCCCGGTGCTGTTTGGGGTAGACGCGGTCGAGCCCGGTGCCCACCACCGCAATGGTGGCAATCTGCGCACCACCGGCAGCGCTTTGCGCCGCGCCGTCCAGGGCGCCCTGGTGCGCGGCGCCATCGACGCCTAGGGCCATGCCGGACACCACGGTCAAGCCCCTCTGCGCCAGCGCGTAGCCAAACTCGCGGGCGTTTTGGGCCCCTTGGGGTGTGGGATTGCGGCTGCCCACGATGGCCACGCAGCGCAGGGCGTCCAAGGCGCCGGGCAAGCAGGCCGCGCTGTGGCCCATGGCGTACAAGATCAGCGGCGGGTCTTCAGTATTTAGGAGCGCTGCCGGATAGGCCGGGTCGGCCAGCGTCAGCACGCGGCGTTGCAGGGGCGCGGCCTGCAGCCAGTCCCAGGTGGTTTGCAGCGCGTCGGCAAATCCGTCGGGGGCCTGCAGCAGCGCGTGGGCTTGCGCCTCGCTCACCACTTGGCGCAGCGCTCCCGGGCGCTGGCCAAAAACCTGCTCAGGCAGGCCAAAGGCGGCCAGCAATTTGCGCGCCGATGTGTTGCCAATGCCGGCGGTGAGTTGCAGGCGCAGCCAGTGCGCCAACTCGTCGCGTTCTAGCAGGGCGGTCATGGGCGGGTGGTCACAGAAAGGCAGTCAAAGAAACAAGGCCAAAGGAACAAGGCCAAACGAACAAGGTTGAAGGCATGCGGGTGGCGACGACAAAACAATTCACGGCGCCGTCAGCCGGTCGCCCACGCGCACCGAGTCACCCACTTGCACCACCAGCGCATAGGCCACTTTCTCAAAGCTGAGGAACACCATGGCCAGCCCGTTGCGCTCTTCGGGCAAGAGCAGCGTGGCGCGGGTCGGGTCGCTCTTTTCCACCGCCTGCGCGCGCCGTTTCTGGATGGCCATGACGTGACCTGGCTCCAGGCCGTCAGCGCTGCCCCGGTTGACCACTACCACCTGATTTGATCCGGCATTGATCGCCGCGCTGCCGTAGACCGAAATAATCTGCGCCACCGTGCCTGCGGCCGCTGGGTGCGGAACCAAGGGTTGCGTGCGCGCTGGCGCACGCAGCAGTAAGCGGTCGCCCGCGCGGATTTCTTCTTTGGCGCTGGTGATCAAAATGGCTGCCGGCACCACGCGCTGAACGTCCTTGCCCTGGTCTTGCACGGTCTCGCTGCCTTCGCTGCCCAAGAGGACGGCGCTGCCGATGAACTGCGCCTCATAGCCCAGCACCGCGCCCGTGCTTGGGTCTTTCAGCGGTTTGGCATTTCGAAACACGCTAAAGCGCTGTTCGCCTTCGCCTGTCAACTCTAGCGGGCTGCCCAAGGTGCTTCGGGCATAGGCACGGTCGCCCCGCGACAGCAGCACCCGGCCTTCTTGGGCCGCCACAATGCGTGGTGCGGCCAACACGGCGGCCTCGTCGATCACCAAGGGTTCCACCAAGAAGGGCTCAATCAGGCTGCGTTTGATGGCGCCAGTCAGCGGCGGGGCCAAGGGTTCGCTGCGCTCTTGAGGCGATAGACGCTCGGTGGGCGGTGTGTCGGCGGCTGGCGATGCGTCTGTTTGCGCGTGGGCCGCGCCGATTGCCAGCAGCCCGACGGCGAGCAGATTCAATGCGCCACGGGGCGGAGTCCATATTGACATGAGGCGGTTCCCTGAATACAACAGATTGTGATTTTGCTAATTATTACCGCGAATCCGCAAGGCCGGTGCACGGATTTGTTACTTCTGCCCAGCAAGTGGACGCAAAACGGCGAAAATACACGCTTATCCTCTCTTGCACCATGGCCTTACTTCCCATCCTTACCTACCCTGATCGCCGCCTGCACACCGTGGCCAAGCCGGTGGCCGACGTTGACGCCCGCATCGCGCAACTCGTGCGCGACATGCTCGACACCATGTACGACGCCAGCGGCATTGGCCTGGCCGCAAGCCAGGTGGACGTGCATGAGCGTGTCATCGTGATCGACGTGTCCCAAAAGCGCAACGAGCCCCTGGTGCTGGTCAACCCCGAGATGGTCTGGACCAGCGTAGAGACCCACCTCAACGAAGAGGGTTGCCTGTCGGTCCCCGGCATTTACGACGGCGTTATCCGGCATGACGCGGTGCACGTGCATGCGCTCGACGCCCAAGGCCAGGGCCGCGTGATCGAGGCGCAAGAGCTGCTGGCGGTGTGCATCCAGCACGAGATGGACCATTTGATGGGCAAGGTGTTTGTGGAATACCTCTCGCCCCTTAAGCGCAACCGCATCAAAACCAAAATGCTCAAGGCCCAGCGCGAGGACACGCGTTGAGGCTGGTCTTTGCGGGCACGCCGGAGTTTGCCCGCAGCGCGCTGGAGGCGCTTCACAAGGCTGGCCACACCATCGCCCTGGTGCTCACCCAGCCCGACCGCCCGGCCGGGCGTGGCATGAAGCTGCAGGCCTCGGCGGTCAAGCAATTTGCGCTGGACCACGGCCTGCCGCTGGCCCAGCCCCACGGCCTGCGGCTGGACGGCAAATATGCCGACGAGGCATTGGCGGCGCAGCAGGCGATTGCTGCCGCAGGTGCCGACGCCATGGTGGTAGTGGCCTACGGCCTGATCTTGCCGCAGTGGGTGTTGGGCGCCATAGCGGGGCCCGGGCAATGGGGCTGCCTCAATATTCACGGCTCGCTGCTGCCGCGTTGGCGCGGTGCGGCGCCCATCCACCGCGCCATTGAAGCCGGCGACAGCCACACGGGTGTCACCATCATGCAAATGGACGCGGGCCTGGACACCGGCGCCATGCTGCTGCAAGAAAGCGTGGCGATTGGCCCCGCTGACACCACCGCCACCTTGCACGACCGCCTGGCCGCGCTGGGCGCGCGCTTGGTGGTGCAGGCGCTGGCCGACCCGGCTGGTTTGGTGGCCACGCCGCAGCCCGCCCAAGGCCTTACCTACGCCCACAAGATTGACAAAAGTGAGGCCGCCATCGACTGGCGCCTGGGCGCCGCGCAGATCGCGCGCCGGGTGCGTGCTTTTGACCCCTTTCCCGGCGCCACGGCGGGCGTGGCGGGCGAAACCCTCAAGGTCTGGAGCGCCCAGGCGCTGAAAGACGATGCGCCTGCAGTTGAAGCGCCCGGTACCGTGCTGCGCGCCGACGCGCAAGGCATCGTGGTGCAAACCGGTGACGGTGCACTGTGCCTGAGCACCTT
This sequence comes from Comamonas sp. lk, assembly GCA_945898115.1. Lineage (GTDB taxonomy): Bacteria > Pseudomonadota > Gammaproteobacteria > Burkholderiales > Burkholderiaceae_C > Allorhodoferax. The sequence goes on along the minus strand of CAMDHS010000061.1, from coordinate 7,509 downwards.
GCAGCGCCCTGGCGCCAAGCGCTTGTCAGCGGCTGATTTTTTGCGCGGCTTTGCGCTGCAGCCGGGCATGGCGTTTGCGCTGCCCGACCCGCTTCCAAGTGCGGAATAAAGGCGCGGCCTATGTTTTTTCTGCGCGAAAACCGCATTCACCCAGAATTTCGCCAGGGTTTTGTCGAGATGATGGGCGCGGCGCCCGGCATTGCCGCCTGGGGTCTGATGACGGGCGTGGCCATGGTCAAGTCCGGCATGGGCACGCTGGACGCGCTGGCCATGGCTTTGCTGGTGTTTGCCGGCAGCTCGCAGCTTGCCGCCATCCCGCTGTTTATCGCCGGGGCGCCGATGTGGGTGATATTGGTCACCGCTTTTTGCGTGAACCTGCGCTTTGTGGTGTTCAGCGCCCACATGCGCGGCTACCTGATGCACCTGCCGCGCTGGCAGCGCCTGGTCACCGGCTATTTCACCGCCGACCTGACCTATGTGCTGTTTGTGCGCCGCCACCCGCTGCCCGCCCAAGAGGCGGACGGGCGCGCGGTGCAAATGGCCTATTTGTCTGGAAACGCCTGCATTAATTGGCTGAGCTGGGTGAGCGCGAGTTTATTGGGCGTGGCGCTGGCCAACTTCATTCCCGGCGCCTGGGGCCTGGGCTTTGCCGGGGTGCTGGCGTTGACCGGCATTTTGTGTTCGCTGGCCAGCAGCCGCCTGCGCTGGGTGGCCGGCGCAGTGGCCGGTGCGGTGGCGGTGGCGGCTTACGCGCTGCCGCTCAAGCTCAATATTTTGGCGGCCATTGGGGTGGCGGTGTTGCTGTGCATGGCGCTCGAATCGCGCCCGGCCTTTGCGCCCAAGGAGGCGCCATGACTGCCGCTTCCATGCTGGCCTGGTGGGACGCGCTGCTGGCCGGAAGTCACGCCAGTACCTTGCTCACCATCGTGCTGATGGCGGTGATTACGGTGGTGTCGCGTTCCTTCTTCTTTATTTCTGACGCCGAATGGACGCTGCCGCGCTGGGCGCAACGCGGCCTGCAATATGCGCCCATGGCCGCCTTGTCGGCGGTGGTTATTCCAGAGTTGGTGATGACGCAGGGCGTCTTTATTCACACCGTGCTGGACGCCCGCCTGTACGGCGCCGTGGCCGGGGCGGCCTATTTTTTCTGGCGCAAGGGCGTGGGCAACGCGGTGCTGGGCACCATCGTGTGCGGCATGGCGGTGTACCTGCCGCTGCACATCGGCTTGGGCTGGTAGGCGCTGGACAGCAGGGCATTGCGGGCAGCAGACCGGAAAAGGGGCTACGCTGCCTAAAATGCGCGGCCAGTCCACCTTTTGTCCAACCCTTTCTTCATTTTCACCACCATGAACGTCATCCGCTTTTCTGACCTGTGCGCTCAGGGCGCTGTTGCCACCAAGCGCGTGTTTATCCGCGCTGACCTCAATGTGCCGCAAGACGCCCAAGGCGGCATTACCGAAGACACCCGCATTCGCGCTAGCGTGCCTTGCATTCAGATGGCGCTGGACGCCGGTGCGGCCGTGATGGTGACCTCGCACTTGGGTCGCCCGACCGAGGGCGAGTTCAAGCCGGCCGATTCGCTCGCGCCAGTGGCGCAGCGCCTGGGCGAGTTGCTAGGGCGTGCGGTGCCGCTGGTGTCCGATTGGGTAGACGGTGTGACTGTGGCCCCCGGCCAGGTGGTGATGCTAGAGAACTGCCGCGTCAACCCCGGCGAGAAAAAGAACGACCCGCTGCTTGCGCGCAAGATGGCCGCGCTGTGCGACATCTTTGTGCACGACGCCTTTGGCACCGCCCACCGCGCCGAGGCCAGCACCTACGGCATCGCCGAATACGCACCCGTGGCCTGCGCCGGTCCGCTCTTGGCGGCAGAAATGGACGCCATCGCCAAAGCCCTGCTCGCACCAAAGCGCCCGCTGGTGGCCATCGTGGCGGGGTCCAAGGTGTCCACCAAGCTCACCATCCTCAAAAGCCTGGCGGCCAACGTGGACCAGCTCATTGTGGGCGGCGGCATTGCCAACACCTTCATGCTGGCCGCAGGCCTGAACATCGGCAAAAGCCTGGCCGAGCCCGATTTGCTGGACCAGGCCAAAGCCGTGATTGAGGCCATGCAAGCGCGCGGCGCCGCCGTGCCGATTCCCACCGATGTGGTCACCGCCAAAACCTTTGCTGCGGATGCCGTGGCCACCGTCAAAGCCGCCACCGACGTGGCCGACGACGATCTGATTTTGGACATCGGCCCGCAAACGGCCCAGGCCTTGGCCGCGCAGCTCATGCGCGCGGGCACCATTGTCTGGAACGGCCCGCTGGGCGTGTTTGAATTTGCAGCGTTTGAGAACGGCACCAAAGTGGTAGCCCAGGCGATTGCCGCGTCCAGCGCATTTAGCATTGCCGGAGGCGGCGACACACTCGCTGCCATCGCCAAGTACGGCATTGAGGCGCAGATTGGTTATATCTCTACCGGCGGCGGCGCGTTTTTGGAGGTGCTGGAGGGTAAAACCCTGCCCGCGTTCGAGATCTTGGGCCGGCGCGCCAGCACCTGATCCGCGCTTTTTTTCGCGCCGTGTCAGCCAGCGCCGCCTATGGGGCGTTAAGCTGAGTGTCTGAGTGGGTCTTTTCTTGGCGTCAAGCCGCTTTAAGCGAAGCTACCTGACAATCCTTGTCGTGCGGCTATCGTGCCGCCACTTGCTTATCTTAGGAATGGAATACAACATGTCAAATCGTCGTGAATTCGTGGTCAAACTCGGTGTGGGCGCATGCGCCTTGGCAGGCGGCGCTGTTTTTGCAGCCGCACCCATGGTGGCGGAGTCGGACCCAACGGCTGCCAGCCTGGGCTACAAGGCCGATGGGTCCAAGGTCGACAAAACCAAGTTTCCCAAATTTGCTGCAGGCCAAAACTGCGGCAACTGCGCCTTGTTCCAAGGCAAGGCCGGCGACGCCGCTGGCAACTGCCCGCTGTTTGCTGGCAAGCAAGTCGCCGGCCCAGGCTGGTGCAGCGCCTACGCCAAAAAGGGCTAATCCCCTGCGGCCCGCGCCGCACTGACCACCGCCGGGCCCGGTTTTTTACCGGGGACGGCGGTGGTTTTTTCTTGGGCGCAAAATCAGGGGGCCAACGCGGGAGCCTCCCGTTTGTTGTTGCCGGTTAATAATTTCTAGTCCCACGATGCATTTTTCCCCCCTCGGTCTTTCCAGCGCTTTGTGCGCCGCAGCACATGCGGCCGGTTTTGTGGCGCCCACGCCGGTGCAGACAAGCGCGATTGCCGCTGTGTTGCAAGGCCGCGACCTGCTGGTGCGGGCCCAGACCGGTTCGGGCAAAACCGCGGCTTTTGCTTTGCCGCTGCTGCAGCTGGTCGTACCCACGGGCGCCGCGCGCAGCGGTCCCCGGCGTGTGCAGGCCTTGGTCTTGGTGCCCACGCGCGAACTCGCGGTGCAGGTGGGCGATGTGCTCAAAGGTTTGGCCAGTGGCCTGGTGCCTGCGCCCAAAATCAGCGTTGTCTTTGGCGGCGTGTCCATCAACCCGCAAATGCTGGGCCTGCGCGGCGGCACGGACATTGTGGTGGCCACGCCCGGGCGCCTGCTTGACTTGGTGGACCACAACGCGGTGCACCTGAATGATGTGCGCACCCTGGTGCTTGACGAGGCCGACCGCCTGCTCGACCAGGGTTTTAGCGAAGAGTTAACACGCATTGTGGGCATGTTGGGCGCGCAGCGCCAGAGCCTGTTTTTCTCGGCCACCTTTGGCCCGCAGGTCAGCGCCCTGGCCCAAGCCCTGCTGCACGACCCGGTGCGCGTGGAAGTGGCCGACGCCCCAGACACTCTGCCTGACATTGCCCAAAGCGCGATTGCCGTGGACACCCGCGCACGTACCCAGCTGCTGCGCCACCTGATCCAGCAATACGGCTGGAGCCGTACCCTGGTATTTGTGGCCACCAAATATTCCGCCGAAGTGGTGGCCGACAAGCTGCGCAAAGCCGGCCTGGACGCCGAGCCGCTGCACGGCCAGCTCAGCCAGGGCAAGCGCAGCCAGGTGCTCGACGACTTCAAGGCCTCGCGCATTGCGGTGGTGGTGGCCACCGACCTGGCCGCGCGCGGCATCGACGTGGTGGAGCTGCCAGTGGTGGTCAACTACGACCTGCCACGCTCGGCCGACGATTACACCCACCGCATTGGCCGCACCGGGCGCGCGGGGCAGGCCGGTCTGGCGGTGAGCTTTGTTAGCGCTGATACCGAGGCGCACTGGCGCCTGATTGAAAAACGCCAGGGCCTGGACCTGGTGCTTGAAGCCGTGGAAGGCTTTGAGCCAACCGAGGTGGCCAACCCGGCGCAAGGCCTGGTAGACCTGAGCGGCAACGGCGGCGTCAAGGGCAAGCGCCCGAGCAAAAAAGACAAGCTGCGCGCTACGGCGGCGGCCAGTGGCGCCGGTGCGGGCGACAGCGCAGAACCATCAGCCACTAATGGCTCTGGTGCCGACGTGACCGCTCGCGCTCCAGTGCACCCCTTCATCAAAAGCACCGCCATTTAGGGCCCGGTCCTTCTGTCCTATGTCTGACGCTTCGCAAATCGAGATTCCGCCGTCTTTTGTAGCGCTGTTCGTGGCGCCGGGCAAAACCCGGCCGCACACCGCGCGCGAGGTGGTGGCTGCCCGCTACGAGCTGTGCGAAGACCTAGCGCTTACCCTGGCGCCCACGGCCAGCCAGATGCAGCTCGCGCGCGATTTGCACACCTCGGCGGTGCTGGCGCAGTGCCTGCAAGCCATTACTGGCGCCGACGCGGTGCTTGACCTGCCCGAGGCGCGCTGGGTGATGTGCCGCCTGGCCGAGTTGCTCGACTGGGACATGCCCGTGTTCGCCGCCGGGGACGCGGCCCCCTGAGATGCTCGGCGACCTGATTCACGGCAGGCCTGTGCAGCAGTCGGTGGCCCGTGCCACACGTTGGCCCGCAGGGGTGCTGGCCCTGACCTTGGCGGCCCTGGTGGTGCTGTGGCTGCATGCGCTGGCGCTGCAGGGGCTGGCGCAGGCCTTGCCGGGATTGGGCAATGGTGCGGACGCTCCGAGGGTGAGCCGTGCCTTTATTACCCGGACTGTGCAGTTTGACAACGGTGCGGACAAGGCGCCTGTCCTCGCCACAACGCCCGCCGCCGCCCTGCCCCCCGCCCCCCAAGCCGTGCCCAAACCCGCAGGCGCGACCTTGCTGATGCCCCCTGAAGCGCCAGTGCCTATGGCTGCCCAGCCCGCGCCGCTTGATGTGGCGGCTGCTCTCCTGCCCGAACCCGAGCCCGCCCCGCAAGACCATGTGGCCGGAGTCGATGCTGCTAGGGCGCCAGCGGTTCCTGCCCCGGCGCCGGCCCCTGCAGATACCGCTTCTGCCCCGGAGGCAGCGGTGACGGTGAATCCGGCAGCTGGCACATTGCCATCGGCCCCTGCCCGCCCGAGCCCTCGTACGCCTTCACTTGCAGCTGCGGGCAGCCCAGAGGCCCCGGCCTTGCCAGTTTATGACTACCGCTTCCCCGGCTCCACCCGGCTCAAGTACGAGGTCTCCGGCCTGGTCAAGGGCTTTGGCTACCGCGTCTCGGGCGAGCTGCTGTGGTTGCAAGACGGCAAAACCTACGACGCGCGGTTGGAGATCAGCCACTTTTTGCTGGGCTCGCGCTTGCAGACCAGCAAAGGCGCGCTGACCCCACGAGGTTTGGAGCCGCTGCGCTTTGGTGACAAAGTGCGCAGCGAGGTGGCGGCGCACTTTCAGCGCGCCAAAGGCCTGGTCACGTTCAGCGCAAATACGCCTGAGGCGCCGCTGATGCCGCTGGCGCAAGACCAGCTCAGTATTTTTGTGCAGCTCGCGGCCATGTGGGGCGCCAACCCCGGGCGCTTTAACCCCGGCTTGCAACTGCCGTTTCAGGCGGTGGGGCCACGCACCTCGGAAAACTGGACATTTCTGGTGGGCCCCCCCGAGCGGCTCAAGATTGATGGCCGTGAATTGCCCGCCACCAAGCTCTTGCGCGAGCGTTCGGGCGACTTTGATACCCGGGTGGAATTGTGGCTGGCGCCCGCGCTGGACTACCTGCCCGCGCGCATTCGCCTGACCCAAAGCAATGGCGATGAGGTGGACATGCTGTGGAGCCGAACCGAAAAACCTTGAGCCGCAGGCTTGCAAAAAGCGGTAAAACCCACAAATGCTGTTAACCTAGAACCCAATTCGCACGAAAAAGCACCGCATGCACACGCTCTATGACTCCGAAACCTTCACCGTGACCCACATGCTGGCCAACGCGCAAGCGCAGGACATGAGCCCGGCATCGGCCAACGGACCGGGTAACACCGCCCTGAGCGAAATCAAGACCGCGCAATACCCCCAGGGCGTGCCCATGCTGGCGCGCCACGGCTTCGAGATCGTGGACAAGCGCTCGGGCAAAGAGGTTTACCTCGACGGCTCCTGGGCCGAGCTGTTCCAGCAGCACATCGTGGCCTGGCAGGTCAACATGCCCACCCAAGAAGAAGTCGAAGAGACGCTAGAGCAATACGCCGGGCTGGCGCAAAACCCGGTGGTGGTGCACTAGTTTTTGTCGCCGAGCGCCCCCAAACACGCCGCACGCCGCCGCCTCGTATTTCACTGCCGCGCATGGCCCCCCTGAAAACTCCGTTTTGGCGCTGCGCCATCATCAGTGTGCTGCTGTGGGCCCTGCCCCTGCAGTGGCTGGCGTCGGCCGCCACCTTGCCATGCGTGGGGGATGTGCATGCCAGGGGCGAAGTCGCCCTGGTGTCGATTGCGCAAACCCAGACGCCTTTTGCCCAGCCTGTGGTGCTTGCGCCGGCTCACGGCCATCAGCACAACGATCAGCACGACCTCCAAAGCGATGAAACCCACGCTGCGCACGCAGATCACCAAGGTCATCAAGATCACCAAGGACACGAAGCTGACGCAGGGGCATCCGCCCATGCGCACACCAAATGTGCAGGTGCGGGCCACTGCTGCCTGAACATGGCCCTTACCGCTCCGGCCATGCCGGACTTTGCCCAGCGCAGCGCATCACGGCAATGCGCCGCTTTGGCGCAGCAACATCGCACACCACTGCTCAGCGGCCCCGACCGCCCGCCGCAAACGCACTTGGCCTAGGGCTTAGGGCGGGCGTGGCATGCCTGTGTTGCTGCAAGGTAGGCCAAAGCGATGCTTACGTGAATCGCCCTCACTTTGGGCGGGTACAAGTCGTACAAGCCGTGCAAGCCGCACAAGGCCACAGCCTACTTTCTGATCGGGTAATTGCGCCTGTGTGGCGCACACAAGCATGGCATCCGGCAGGGCCCAGACCGATTCGGTCTTGCGCCTGCGCTGGCAGTGCTAATTTTGATGAACCACGAGGTGTTTATGAGCCCATTGCGATTTTTTCAACGCTGACCCTGGCCTGGGGTTTGCTGCTGCCACTGGTTTGGGCGCAAAGCCTGCAGCCGGGGTCTCTTTTTTCAACTTCCACCACCTGAGGAACACCGTATGAAACTCCGAAACACCTTGCTGGCCTTG
>CAMDHS010000060.1 GCA_945898115.1 Comamonas sp. lk | reverse complement strand
GCAGGTCGCCCTGGCGCACCAAAGCCTTCCAGGCCTCAATCACTGCTTTGCCGCGCTGGGCGGTCAGCGCGTCCAGGCGGCTGCAAAACTGCTCCGGGTTGGCGGTGAAATAGGCGTAATCTTCTAGCAGCAGCTCCACGCGCTGTTCTAGCGACAGGTCAAGCACGCTGCACGGGCTGTTGCGCATGGCTTCCAGCAGCGCCGGGTGAATGGCCACATTGCCCACTTTTTTGCTTTCACTTTCCACAAACACCACGCGCGCTGGGTCAAACTGGCGCAATTGTTCCCACACCAGGGTGTCAAAACGCTTTTGTGTGGGCTGGGCGATGCCGGGCAGGGCGCCGAGCACCGAGCTGCGGTGGCGGGCCAGGTCTTCCAGGTCCAAGACCTGAGCGCCAGCGGTGCGCAGGGCCTGCAAGAGCCGGGTTTTGCCCGAGCCGGTGGTGCCGCAAATCACCTGAAACTTGAGTCGGGCAGCGCACACTTCCATGTCTAGCAGCATGGCTGCGCGAAAAGCCTTGTAGCCGCCTTCAACGAGCGACATCCGAAACCCGATCTGGTCGAGCACCAGCGACAGCGATCCACTTCGCTTGCCGCCGCGCCAGCAATAGGCCAGCGGCGCCCAGTCGCGGGGCTTGTCCAGCACGTGGGCTTCGATGTGTTTGGCAATATTGCGCGCCGCAAGCGCCGCACCGCGCTTTTTAGCCTCAAAGGCGTTGACCTGCTTGTACAGCGTGCCTATGCTTTTGCGTTCTTCGTCGTGCAAGGTGGGCCAGTTCACCGCGCCGGGCAAATGGTCTTCGGCGTGTTCGCCCTCGCTGCGGGCGTCAATCACGGTGTCAAATTGGTCAAAGCGGGCGATCACTTCGCTCGCACTCAGCAGGGTCAGGCTCATGCAATCATTTTCAAAAGTGCTGGCCAAACGTTCTCGAGCATCGTGGGGTGGGCCGCTTCAAGCGGGTGAATGCGGTCACTTTGGAACAAGGTGTCAGCCTGTGGCACATCGGCCACGCCCTTGAGGAAAAAAGGCACGAGTGCCACGCCCTTGGCTTTGGCCACGCTGGCGTACATGGCGGCAAACTGAGCGCCGTATTCGGGGCCGTAATTGGGCGGTACTTGCATGCCCAGCAGCAGCACTTTGGCCTGCACGCCCTGGCAGGATTGCACCATGGCTTGCAGATTGTCCTGGCTGGTTTTGAGCGCCAGGCCGCGCAGTGCGTCGTTGCCACCGAGCTCAATGACCACGAGTTGCGGCTGGTGCTGCGCCAGCAGCGGGGGCAAACGGGAGCGTCCGCCCGAGGTGGTGTCCCCGCTAATGCTGGCGTTGACCACAGCAATAGTTTTGCCCTTCTGGCGCAAGCGCTGCTCCAAAAGGGCCACCCAGCCGCTGCCACGCTTGAGCCCATATTCGGCGCTAAGCGAGTCGCCCACCACCAATATCGGGCCTTGCGGTTTGGCCCAGGCGTCCAAAGCCATGGCCAGCGTCAGGGCGCAGGTGGCTGCGTTAAAGTGTCTGCGATTCAAAGAAAGTCCCATGTCTGAATTCATTATTTCCGTAGAGCACATTTGCAAATCCGTCAGCGACTCCACCGGCACCCTCGAAATCCTGAGAAACATCGATTTTGCGCTAAAAGCCCGCGAGACCGCCGCCATCGTGGGCGCCTCGGGCTCGGGTAAGAGCACTTTGCTGTCCATCATTGCCGGGCTTGACACGCCCACCAGCGGCACCGTGCGCCTGGGTACGCAAGACTTGTTTGCCCTCGATGAAGACGCCCGCGCCGCGCTGCGCGCCCACCAAGTGGGTTTTGTGTTCCAGAGCTTTCAGCTGCTGGGAAATCTGACGGCGCTGGAAAACGTGATGCTGCCGCTCGAACTCGATGGCCGCAAAGATGCGCGCAAGGCGGCTACCGACATGCTGGCGCGCGTGGGCCTGTCCCAGCGCCTGGGCTCTTATCCCAAGGTGCTCAGCGGGGGCGAGCAGCAGCGCGTGGCGCTGGCACGGGCCTTTGTGGTCAAGCCCGCCGTGTTGCTGGCCGATGAGCCCACAGGGAGCCTGGACTTTGCCACTGGCGAGACCATCATGGCGCTGATGTTTGACCTCAATCGCGAGCAAGGCACGACCCTGGTGTTGGTCACCCACGACCCGGCCATTGCCGCGCGCTGCGACCGGCGCATCACCATCGAGGCCGGGCGCATCGTGGGCAATTCCACGCACGCCAACGCTTAAGGCCAGGGCGCAGTGGGCTGCCGTACCCACGCGCGATAATCGACGCATGTCATCCCAAGTTCTGTTCGGCTTTCACGCCGTGGGCGTACGCCTGAAAACCGCCCCCAAATCCATCGTCGAAATTTATTTCGAGCCCACCCGGCGGGACGCCCGCATGCGCCAATTCATTGACAAGGTCAAAGAAGCCGGTGTGCGCCTGATCGAGGCCGACGGCATGCGCCTGTCCAAGCTCTGCGGCGGCCATGGCCATCAGGGCGTAGCCGCCCGGGTGCAGGCGCTCACGCAAGTGCATTCGCTGGACGAGTTGTTGGAAAACCTGGAAGCCACGCAAAGTGCGCTGCCCGCCGACCAGCGTTTTAACCCCCTCATCTTGGTGCTCGACGGCGTGACCGACCCGCACAACCTGGGCGCCTGCCTGCGGGTGGCCGACGGCGCGGGCGTGCACGCAGTGATTGCCCCCAAAGACCACGCGGCGGGCATCAACGCCACCGTGGCCAAGGTGGCCAGCGGCGCGGCAGAAACCGTGCCTTATTTCATGGTCACCAACCTAGCGCGCACCCTGGGCGAGCTCAAGGAACGCAATATCTGGATCATCGGCACCAGCGACATGGCGACCCAAACCCTGTACCAGGCCGATTTGACCGGCCCGGTGGCGCTGGTTTTGGGCGCCGAGGGCGATGGCATGCGCCAGCTCACCGCCAAAACCTGCGATCAATTGGTGCGCATTCCCATGCGCGGTGCGGTAGAAAGCCTTAACGTGTCGGTGGCCAGCGGCGTGTGCTTGTACGAGGCCCTGCGCCAGCGCGGCGGCGCCTGAATTTCAAAGAGGGAGCGTTTATGTCTGTGTTTAATCGTCGAATTTCCGTGATCGCCTTGGCCGCAATCAGTGCCTTGGGCCTGGTGTCTTGCACCCAGGAGCAGCAAAACAAAATTGGCCGCGAGATCCAGAACTGGACCGGCACCAGCGGTGTGCTGGAGGTCTATGCCGGGGACAAGCTGGTGCGCCGCTTTATCAAGATTGACAAAATGACGACCGCCATGGGCACGGACGACAACAAGCCCCGGCCTTACCGCTATGGCTACGGCGTGCTGGATGAGAACCTGAACATGCAAGCCGATCCCGGCGAGAAAAAAGTGTATTTCGAGATCAGCGACTACGCCACCAATTACGTCTTCTTTGAGAGCCCGCGCTAAAGCGTTCGCCGAGGGGTCTCAGACCCAGCCCATCACCCCGGCCAAGGCGCCCGCGCCCAAAATCCACAAGAGGTGAATGCGCTTATGCCACACCAGCAGCGCGCTGGCGGCTGTGATCAGGTAGGCGCCAGGATTCACAGCCCAATTGCCGTGGGAGCCCGCCAAAATCCAGCCAGTGGCCACCAACAGGGCCACCACAACCGGCGCCATTGCAAGCTTGAAGGCGCGCACCGTGGGCCGCTCCCGGTTGCGCTGGCCCCAGCGGGCAGCAAAAAAGGTCAGAGTGGCGCTGGGCAAGACGATGCCCAGCATCGACACGAAGACGCTGGCACCGGCCAGCGACCAGGCCGCCGCGCCAGCAGCCGATCCACCCGCCGCATTCATGCCCACGGTCCAGCCCAACACCGCCACAAACAGCACGTTGGGCCCTGGCGCTGCCTGGGCCAGCGCAATGGCGTTGCTGAACTGGCCCTCGCTGAGCCAGGCTTGTTCGCTGACCAGAAAACGGTGCATCTCGGGCACGGTGGTCACCGCTCCGCCAATCGACATGAGCGAGAGCGACACAAAGTGCAAAAACAGCGTGGTCAGTTCGTGCCAGCCCCAGGGATTCATGTGCGCGCCCCCTTGTGTTGCGCCAGCAAACAGTAATAGGCCCAGGCCATGGCCGGCGCACCCAGGCCTAGCAGCACCCACAGCAAAGGAATGCGCAGCAAGCCAATCGCAATAAAAGTCAAAATCGCCAACGCGGCGCAGACCGCCTTGCCCATGGCATTCGTGCGCAGGGCCAATACCATTTTCAGGCCGGTGCCCGCAATCAGGCCGGCGGACACAGCGCCCATACCGCGCAAAGCGCCTTGCACCAGGGGCAGGTCTGCCACGCCAGACAAGCTGACCGTGAGCACCAAGACCACTACCAGCGGCAGCGCCAGCATGCCCGCGAGCGCTGCCAGCGCGCCGCGCCAGCCAAAGTAGCGGTCACCCACGATGAGCGACAAATTGACCACGTTGGCGCCGGGCATGATTTGCGCCACCGCCCAGTCCTCGACGAATTCTTCCAGGGTGAGCCACTGCTTTTTGTCAACCAGCTCGCGCTGCACCACCGCCAGCACACCGCCAAAGCCCTGCAAGGCCAACCAGGAAAAAGCCCAAAACAGCGCCCGCACCGAAGCCGGGCCTGGCCTGTCCATCGCTAGCCCTGGCTGCACTGCAGCGTGCGCCGCGCAGTCTCGACCACGGCTTTTTCTGCCTGGTAGTCGGAGGTCAACACGCGCATCAGCAAAAAGCCAGTGTTGCTGGGGCTCACCACCACTTCGGCGCCAACAGGGGGTGGCTTTTGCTGCGGATGACCCCCGGGGGCGACCAGCCACAGGTCCATGGGGCGGCCTTGCGCCTGGCGGTCGTTGCGCACAAAGAAGTTGTCGCTGTTGGCGGCATACAGTGCTACCGACCAGTAGTTGGCCAGCACTGGGGCGGCACGCACGCGCAGTGGGCCTTCGCGCAGGTCATAGGCGCAGACCGAATACAGCATGTCCGGGCTGGGCATGACCACCGAGCGGGACTTGGCAGTCACCTCCTCTGGAAACGCAGCCTGGTTGTGCATGTTCATTTTTTGAGCCGCCGGGCCGTGCATCAGCACCTGCATGATGAGGCGCGGCGCAGCCCACACCGCAAGCAGGTGCGCCAAAAAAGCTGTTACAGCAAGGGTGAGCAGGCGGTAAAACCACAGGCGCTGGTGTTCGCTGAAATTTTTCATGCACAGTCCCCGATTTTTTGCACAGCGGGTGCCACCAGCGACTGCGGTGCGGCTTGCAGCGCAGGCGCTGGGTTGTACAGGCGCAGCGTGAGGATCAGAGCGCGATTGCCCGGCGTGGGCAACCAGTACATACCGGGCTGTTCGGTGGGGCCGGTGCTCAAGGCAAAAGCCCCCGCGGCGTCCAGCTTGGCGGTGCTGCCGTTGAGGCTGTAGTGGCCGTTGGGCGCGTCAAACAAAAACAGGTCGTCGGCATAGGCAGTGATGCTCCACCAGCGCGCCTGTGGCGGCACGCCGGTAATGCTGTAGCTGCACTGCGAGCGTAATTCGTGCCCGGCGTCGTCGCGGGTAGCGACGAAATACATGGTCTCGTCGCGGCCCAGGGCCAAAAGCGCGTTGACCGCAATGGTGGCGCGGGTGTACATGCCGGCGTCCTGGCTGCCCGCTTGCAGGTTTGAGCTCCATGCGCCCACTTTTACCGAGGGATTGAGCCAGGGCGATTTTTTCAGCACCCACCAGGCCGAGCCCAATCCTACGGCGACCGCGCTCAAGTACAGCAGTGCGCCGATAGCGATGCGCTTGGCGCGCGCACTCCAGTGGGTTTTGGCGCTCATGCAGGCGTCTGGTCTGCGGCGGCTCGGCGGGCTGCTTTGGCCAGCGGCATCCAGTGCAGCAAACCAAACAGCAGCGCCAGTAGTACGCTCACCCACAAGGCTCCGGGATAGCTTTTGACGTATTTGAAGGCCAGCAGGCACTCGAGCACGTGCACCGCCAGCAAGGCCAGCGCCAACTTTTGCACCACCGGGGTAGCGCCCATGGGCAGCACGACAAACAGGCTGACCAGGGCCACGAGGTAGGTGAGGCTGAGAAGGACTTTGGACAGCGTGTTGATCATGGGCTACTCGGGGTTGTATGGGCGGGGTGCAGCGCGCTTACATGAGGCGCTTTTTATCGATCGCCGTGGAGTTTGCGGGCAGGGTAAACAGCATACCGTCTTCGCCCACGGTAATCGGGCCGCCAAAAAACTTGGCGGCGTCACCCACAAAGGCCGGGTAGGCAAATGTGACGGGCAGCGGAGGCACGATGTGGTTGTAAACCAGCTGTTTGACCTGGGCCGCATTGGCTTGGGCGGCGGCCTCTTCGGGGGTGGTGTGGTAGTTCAGTATGTCGCGCATCACATGGGCGAGGTTGCCCATGTTCTTGGCTTCAAATTCTGCACCCAAGAGATTGACCAAGGCAGGCTGCAAGGCCTCGTGCACCAGAATGTCCGCGCCTTGGGCCACGGTGACGACCGAGGGCGTGACCTTGGTGTCGCCGGTGATGACGACCGATCGGCCCTTGTAGTCAAAGCGGTAGCCCACGGCCGGCTCAATAGGCGCGTGGTTGACGCGAAAGGCGGTGATCTTGAGGCCTTTGTCGTCGAGCACGACCACGGTGTCGCCTTGGCCTACAGGTGGTAACGCGAATGGCATGCCCTTGCCGCCACTGCCGCCAGAGGGCATGATTTTTTCGCTGTGGTGGGCTACGCGGTAGCCATAGTCATAGACATAGGCCGCGCGAAAGCCGTCTACGAGCTTGTCCACGCCGGTGGGGCCGTGGATAGGAAGTGGGATGGTCGCGGTGGCCAAGCCCCAGTGTTGCAGCATGAAGGGGCCCAGACCGTCAATGTGGTCGGAGTGGAAGTGGGTTAAGAGCAAAGCTTCCATCTTGCCCAGGGGCAAGCCCATGTAGCCCATATTGCGGGCCGAGCCTTCACCCGCGTCCACGACAAACAGGCGATCGCCCGCGATGATGGCAGTGCAAGGCCCGGCGCGTGTGGGGTCAGGAAAGGGAGAACCCGTGCCGCACAGGGCCACATGCAAGCCGTCGGGCAGGGTGGGGATGATGTTGCGCCCCACATTGTCCTGGACCATGATTTTCAAAAACGCGATGCCGGCCTGCCTTTGAAAGACCGAGACCCCCGCCGCCAACACCAGCGCCAGACCCGCCAAGCCCAAAAGACCTTTTTTCAGCACGCGCATACGCCAACCCCTTGAATGTCAAAACTTTATTGTCGCATACACATGTGTATGGAGTCTGCGGGTTTCCCCTTGGGCGCGGCACATCGAAAGGGCCACAGGACGCGCTTCAGTACACCGGTTCAAACTTGCGGATGCTGGCCTTTACGCCGTCCGTCAGCGCAAAACCGGGCCCGTAATGGATGGCCAAGTCGGCGCAGCGCGCCTCAAAAGCTTCTATGCCCATGCCGTAAATAAACTGCATGGCCCCGCCGGTCCAGGCCGGAAATCCGATGCCGAAGATCGAACCAATGTTGGCGTCGTGCACCGTGGTCAGCACGTTTTCGCTCAGGCAGCGGGCGGTCTCTACCGCCTGGCGGTACAGCAGGCGGTCTTTGAGCTCGGTGATGGTCCAGGTCGCATCTGGTTTTTCGTAGAGTACCTTGAGCTGGGGCCAGAGCTGCTTTTTGGCGCCTTTTTCTGTGGGGTAGTCGTAAAAACCGCCGCCGCCAGCGCGACCTGGGCGCTGGTGCTGCCGCACCATTTGCGCCACCAGCGCTTCGCCAGGTGTGGGCACATAGGTTTTGCCCTCGGCGGCAAAGTCGGCCACGGTTTGGTCCATCACGTGCACGCTCAAGGTGAGCGCGGTCTCGTCGAGCACGGCCAACGGGCCCACAGGCATGCCGCATTGCATGCCGGCGTTCTCGATGGCGGCCGCCGGAATGCCTTCGCCCAGCATGGCCGCGCCTTCCATCACAAAAGTGCCAAACACCCGGCTGGTGAAAAAGCCGCGCGAGTCGTTCACCACAATCGGAATCTTGCCAATAGCCTGCACGTAGTCAAAAGCGCGCGCCACCGTCTCGTCGTCTGTGGCCTGGCCGCGGATGATTTCCACCAGCTTCATCTTGTCCACGGGGCTGAAAAAGTGGATGCCGACAAACTTATTCGGCGCTGTGGACGCCTTGGCCAGGCCGCTGATGGGCAGGGTGGAGGTGTTGGAGGCAAAAAATCCACCGGCCTTGAGCAGGGGCTCGGCCTCTCGCGTGACGCGGGCCTTGAGCTCGCGGTTCTCAAATACCGCCTCGATGATCAGATCGCAGTCTTGCAGGTCTTGCAGCGCGGCGGTGGGGTGGATCAGTGCCAGCAGTTTTTCTTGAGCGGCGCTCGCCATGCGGCCCTTGTCCACCAGGCCTTGGCTGATTTTGGCGCTGTAGGCTTTGCCGGCGTCAGCTTTTTCCTGGCTCACGTCTTTGAGCACCGAGGTGATGCCCTTGCTGGCTTGCACATAGGCAATGCCGGCACCCATCATGCCCGCGCCCAGCAGCCCGACCTTGGTCGGTTTGAAGCGCTCCGCCAGAGTTGGGCGCGACTGGCCGCTCTTGATGGCGTTCATATTGAAGAAGAAGGTGTTGACCATGGAGCGCGCGTTCACGCCGGTCATGAGCCTTGCCAGGTGGCGGGACTCGATGCGCAGCGCGGTGGGCAGATCGACCTGCAGGCCTTCGACCATGCAGGACAAAATTGCCTCGGGCGCGGGGTAGTTTCCGCGCGTTTGCTTGGCCAGCATGGCCGGTGCGACGGACAACATGCCCGCGACCTTGGGGCTGGACGGCAGGCCGCCGGGCACTTTGTAGTCTTTGGCTTCCCAGGGATGCTGGGCGCTGGGGTTGGCGGCAATCCAGGCCAGGGCTTGCGCACGCATCTCGGCATGCGCCCCTTCGCCCGGCGCTACCAGCGCGTGCACCAGGCCCAATTCTTTGGCTTGCGCCGGGCTAAAGGTTTTGCCTTCCACCAAATAGGGCTGCGCGCCCAGTAGGCCCAGGTGGCGGGTCATCTTGGTCACGCCACTGGCGCCGGGCAGCAGACCCAGGGTCACTTCGGGCATGCCAAATGCAATTTTTCGGTCGTCAATGGCGATGCGGTGGTGGCCGATCAGCGCCACTTCCCAGCCGCCGCCCAGCGCCGTGCCGCCCAAGAGGCTGACCACCGGTTTGCCCAGGGTTTCCAAGGTGCGAAAGTCATGTTTGATTTGCTCTATTTCGGCAAACACCCTGGCTGCGTCGCCGGGGCGAATGCGCATGGTGGCTTTGAGGTCGGCCCCGGCAAAAAATGTGGATTTGACCGAGGTGAGCAAAATGCCGCGAATCGCGTCCTTGTCTTGCAGCACTTGCGCGGCCAGGGCGTGCATGTCCTCGTACCACTGCGCGCACATGGTGTTGACTGGCGAGCCTGGCTCGTCAAAAGTGACGGTGGCAATGCCGTCTTGGAGTTGGTATTGAATCGTTTTCATGCTCACAGTCTTTCCACAATGGTTGCAATGCCCATGCCGCCGCCCACACACAGCGTGGCCAGGCCGTAGCGCAGGCCCCGGCGGTGCAGCTCGTCAATAAGGATGCCCAAAATCATCGCGCCGGTGGCGCCCAGCGGGTGGCCCATGGCGATGGCGCCGCCGTTGACGTTGACCTTGTCGTGCGGCACCTTCATTTCCTTCATAAAGCGCATGGGAACCACGGCAAAGGCTTCGTTCACTTCAAACAAATCAATCTGGTCAATGCGCAAACCGGCTTTGGCCAAGGCCTTGCGCGCAGCCGGCATGGGGCCGGTGAGCATGATGGTGGGGTCCGCGCCGCTCAGGGCCGTGGCCACAATGCGGGCGCGCGGCGTGAGGCCATGGGCTTTGGCGGCGGCTTCGTTGCCGATCAACACGGCAGCTGCGCCGTCCACAATGCCTGACGAGTTGCCAGCGTGGTGCACGTGGTGAATGCGTTCGACCTGCGGGTAGCGGGTGAGCGCCACCTGGTCAAAGCCCATGGCGCCCATTTGCTCGAACGCGGGCTTGAGTGCGCTCAGGCCTTCGAGCGTGGTGTGGGGCTTGATGAACTCGTCGCGCGCCAAAATGACATTGCCAATGGCGTCGCGCACCGGCATCACCGAGTGGTCAAAGTAGCCTTGGGCTTGGGCGTGGGCGGCGCGGCGCTGCGATTCCAACGCAAAAGCGTCTACATCGTGGCGGCTAAAGCCTTCCAGCGTAGCGATCAAATCAGCGCCGATGCCTTGGGGCACAAAGGCGGTTTGCAGATTCGTCTCAGGGTCTTGCGCCCAAGCGCCACCGTCGGAGCCAATCGGCACGCGGCTCATGCTCTCCAGGCCACCGGCCACCACCAGGTCTTCCCAGCCCGAGCGTACTTTTTGCGCAGCCATGTTCACCGCTTCCAGGCCCGAGGCGCAAAAGCGGTTGATCTGTACCCCGGAACAGCGGAAGTCCCAGCCCGCCTTGAGCGCGGCCACTTTGGGTATCACGCTGCCTTGTTCGCCCACCGGTGACACCACGCCCATCACCACGTCGTCCACCTGCGAGGTATCAAACTGGTGGCGCTGCTGCAGGTCGGTCAACAGGCCTGCGAGCAGGTTGATGGGCTTGACTTCAAACAGGCTGCCGTCTTTTTTGCCCTTGCCACGCGGCGTTCGCAAGGCGTCAAACACATAGGCTTCGGTCATGGGGGGTTCTCCGGTTAAACAGGGTGGGATGCCAAAAAAGGCCAACTTTTGCGCGTGGCTTCCCGCGCTTGTCGCTGCGTTTGCAGTATATTGTTTTTAACCAAGCAAGCGCTTTGCAAAAATAGCGGGCTTGTCCCCTTATCGACATCCTGAAAGCCCACGCCATGATTGACAGAACCCTTTTTTCCGCCGAGCACGAAGCCTTTCGGGACAGCTTTCGCCGCTTCATGGACAAGGAAATCGCCCCCTTTCATGCCCAGTGGGAAGACCAAGGCTATGTGGACCGCGCGGTGTGGAACAAGGCGGGCGAGAACGGCTTTTTGTGCATGACCATGCCCGAAGAATTTGGCGGCGCAGGGGCGGACAAGCTGTATTCCATCGTACAAATGGAAGAACTCGGCCGCGCCGGGTTCTCGGGCATCGGCTACAGCCTGCACAGCGAAATCGTGGCGCCCTATATCGCCCATTACGGCACGCCCGAGCAAAAAGCCCGCTACCTGCCGCGCCTGGCCAGCGGCGAGATGATTGGCGCCATTGCCATGAGCGAGCCCGCAGCAGGGTCAGACCTGCAAGGCATCAAAACCACTGCTGCCGTACAGCCCGACGGCAGCTATTTGCTCAAAGGCAGTAAAACTTTCATTACCAACGGCTGGCACGCCGACCTGGTGATCGTTGTGGCCAAAACCAACCCGGCTGCCGGGGCCAAAGGCACCAGCTTGCTGCTGGTGGAGCGCGGCATGCCGGGCTTTTCGGTGGGCAAGCGCCTGAACAAATTGGGTTTGAAGGCGCAAGACACCTCCGAGCTGTTTTTTGACGACGTGCGCGTGCCTGCGGACAACCTGCTCGGCGGCGCCGCACAGGAAAACCGGGGCTTTATCTGCCTGATGGAGCAGCTGCCCTGGGAACGCCTGCAAATCGCCATTGGCGCCGTGGCCGCCGCACAGGCTGCCATCGGCTGGACGCTGGACTATGTCAAAGACCGCAAGGTATTTGGCCAGGCGGTCGCCGCCTTCCAGAACACACGCTACAAGCTCGCCGAGATGCAAACCGAAGTGCAAGTGGCGCGCGTGTTTGTGGACAAATGCACCGAGCTGCTGCTGCAAGACAAGCTCGACACCGCCACCGCCAGCATGGCCAAGTACTGGAGCTCAGACCTGCAATGCAAGGTGATGGACGAATGCGTGCAGCTCTTTGGCGGCTACGGCTATATGTGGGAATACCCCATCACCCGCGCCTACGCCGACGCCCGCGTGCAGCGCATCTACGGCGGCACCAACGAAATCATGAAAGAGGTGATTTCGCGGTCTATGGGCTTGGGGGGGAAGTAGGGCGGTCTTTTCGAGGCGGGCGTGCATGCCCGCATTGACTGTTGATAGATAGAAATTACAATGCTTTCGTGCTGCACCAATTTGGTAAAGCGCCAAGGAGTACACCATGCCAGCCACCGTTTCTTCGACAACCGTCAAGGTCGTCGGCGCCAATGGGCAAATTTCACTGGGCAAACAATTTGCCGGTCGCCAGGTTTTGATTGAGGAAAAAGAAACCGGCGTCTGGCTCATTCGCACCGCCACCGTCATTCCAGACAATGAACGCTGGCTGCACGAACCCCAGACCGCCGCCGATTTGGCCCGTGCTGCGGCTTGGGCGCTGCAGCACCCCGCAGATGATGCGCAAACCGAGGCGGTCTTGGCTGCGTCGGCTGAAGGCAGTCAAAGCTGATGCCAGGTGTCGGCGCTTTGGTGCGCCTTGATTTGAACAATCCGGTTTTTCAAGCGCATTTGTTTGCCTTGCAAAAGCCAGAGCGAAATGCTGCAGTGGACACCCTGCGAAAAATCAGGCAACTCACCTGGGTGCAGCTCTACCAAGACCAGGGACTGAAGTGGGAAAAGATAGCCAGCGTCAAACCGCCCGCAGGTGTTGACGCCATTTATTCAATGCGAATCACCCAGTCACGCCGTTGCACGGCCTATCGGGACGGCGACTTCATCCGCTTACTTACCGTCGCCCCCGACCACGACAGCACCTACGGAAAGAAGTAAGGACTTACTTCAAACTCCCCGCCAAAAACTGCCCCAGCCGTTCGCTCTTGGGGCGGGCCAGCACCTCCGCCGGATTGCCTTCTTCTTCCACCAGGCCTTTGTGCAAAAAGATGAGGTGGTTGGCCACTTCGCGGGCAAAGCCCATCTCATGGGTGACGACCACCATGGTGCGGCCTTCTTCAGCCAAGGTGCGCATGACGCGCAGCACTTCGCCCACGAGTTCGGGGTCCAGGGCGCTGGTGGGTTCGTCAAACAGCATCACCTCGGGCTCCATGGCCAGGGCGCGGGCGATGGCTACGCGCTGCTGCTGGCCGCCGCTCAGGTGCGCGGGGTAGC
>CAMDHS010000059.1 GCA_945898115.1 Comamonas sp. lk | reverse complement strand
ATGGGCATGGACACCACCGCCGTGGCGCCCACCATTGGCACCGCCTCGGCCATCAAGATGTGCCGCAGCGTGATGATCAAGGGCCTGGAAGCGCTGGTGATCGAGAGCTACACCACCGCCCGTGCCTACGGCGTAGAGGCCCATGTGCTGCCCACCCTGGCCGAGACCTTTCCGTCTATTGACTGGGAAAAGACCGGCGGCTATTTCTTCAGCCGCGTGGCGCAACACGGCAAGCGCAGGGCCGAGGAAATGCGCGAATGCGCCAACACGGTGCGCGAAGTCGGTTTTGCCCCGACCATGGCCGAGGCCATTGCCGAAAAACACCAGTGGGTGGCCGACCAGGCCCGCACAGGCACCTTGGCCGGGGTGGACAAAGCCGCGCCCTGGCAGGCCTACGCCGACGCCTTGCTGGCCGCGCGCAAGCCCTAAAACGTCGCCAAGGCGCTGGGCGAGCCGCCTAATCACCTGCCGTCGGACCGCTTGGCGCGCTGTTTCTGAACCACAATGCAGGCTTGGAGGATGACGGCTTTGAACAACGAAATGCTTGCTTTGGTGGTGGTTTTGCTGGTGCTCAACGTGGCGCTGGCGCTGTGGGCCGTACTACGGCGCAGTGACAGTGGCGGCACAACAGCCGCCGCCCAGGCGCAAGCCGAGTTAGTGCAACTGCTGCACGCCAGCGCCGAACGCATAGACCGGCTCGAGCGCGAACTGCGCCGCGAGGTGAGCGAGTCGGCCCGCGACGGCCGCCAGGAATCAGCCCAAAACCTGGCCACCTTCCAGCAAACCCTGACGCAACAATCCGCTGAGGCCACCCGCACCCAAAACACCCAGATCGACGCCTTTGGCCTGCAATTGGCCGGCTTGCAAAAGTCGCTCTCCGACACCTTAAGCACCCAGCTCACGGGCCTGAGTGAATCCAACGCCCGGCGCATTGCCGAACTCAGTGAAACCAGCGCCCGCACGCTCGCCGAGGTGCGCCAGACGCTGGACGCCCAGCTCGCCCAGCTGCAAACCACCAACGCCGCCAAACTCGATGAGATGCGCGCCACGGTGGACGAGAAGCTGCAAACCACCTTGCAAGCGCGCCTGGGCGCAGGCTTCAAGCAAGTGGCCGACCAGCTCGAGCAAGTGCACAAAGGCCTGGGCGAAATGCAAACCCTGGCCCAAGGCGTGGGCGACCTCAAGCATTTGCTCACCAACGTCAAGACACGTGGCATTTTTGGCGAGGCGCAACTCGCTTCGCTCTTGGAACAGGTGTTTGTGAGCGAGCAGTACGCGGCCCAGGTGGCCACCCGGCCGGGCAGCAAAAACGTGGTGGATTTCGCCATCAAGCTGCCGGGCAAGTCGGACGATGGCGCGCCGCTGTGGTTGCCGATTGACGCCAAGTTTCCGAACGAAGACTACGAACGCCTGCTCGACGCGCAGGGCAGGGCGCACGCGGGCGATGCCGCCGACGCGGGCAAGGCGCTCGAGTTGCGCATTCGCCTGGAGGCCAAGTCGATCTCTGAGAAATACGTGGAGCCGCCGTACACCACCGACTTTGCGATTTTGTTTTTGCCCACCGAGGGCCTGTACGCCGAAGTGCTGCGCCGCCCCGGCCTGATGGAGACGCTGCAGCGCGAGCACCGCATCACGCTCGCCGGGCCCACGACGCTCTTGGCCATGCTCAGTTCCTTGCAAATGGGCTTTCGCACCCTGGCGCTGGAAAAGCGTTCCAGCGAGGTCTGGCAGGTGCTGGGCGCGGTGAAAACCGAGTTTGGCAAGTTTGGCGACGTGCTGTCCAGGGTCAAGTCGCAGACCGAGACGGTGCTCAAAACCCTGGACGGCGCCGAAGTGCGCAGCCGCGCCATGGGCCGGGCCCTGAAAAAAGTCGAGAGCCTGCCCGAATCGCAAGTAGCCGCGCTGATTCCGCAGGACAAGGACTTTGACAGCGACGCGGGCGGCTCGCTGTTGTGAATTTCCCTGAATCGGGAGCCGTGGCCGAAGCGCCGACTGACCCCGAAGCCTCTTCTGAAACCAGCCGCGCCTGGGCGCTCTTGCGCCTGATTTGCGGCCATATTTGCTTGCACGCCAGCATGGCTGGCATGCGCCTGGCCGCGCCGCTGCTGGCGCTGCATCTGGGCCACAGCGCGGTGCATGTCGGCTTTTTGTTGGCGCTGTATTCGCTCAGCCAGGTGTTTTTGGCCTTGCCCGCAGGCCGCTACGCAGACCGACACGGCCTGCGCCGCCCCATGGGCCTGGGCGTGGTGGTGGCCATGGTGGGCGCGCTCTTGTCTTTGCTGTTTCCGGTGTTCCCGGTGCTGTGTGTCAGCGCCCTGTGCATGGGCGCGGCCACCGGGGGCGCATCCATCGCCTTGCAGCGCCACGTGGGGCGCGCCGCGCGTAGCAACACCGAGCTCAAACGCGTGTTCAGCTGGCTGGCCATCGGCCCGGCGGTGTCCAACTTTGTGGGGCCGGTCAGCGCCGGGTTGCTGATTGATTTTGGCGGGGGCGCCTTGGGTGATGCGGTGCCGCTGGCGGGGTTTCGGGCAGCGTTTTTGTTCATGGCGCTGATGCCGCTGCTGGGCTGGTGCTTTATACGCAGCACGTCAGAGCTGCCTCCCGTGGCGCAGACGCCAGACGCGCGCGCGCCTTCGGCCTGGGCTTTGCTGCGCGAGCCCGCCATGCGCCGCCTGCTGCTGGTGAACTGGGTGCTTGCCTCGTGCTGGGATGTGCACACTTTTGTCGTGCCCTTGTTAGGCCATGAGCGGGCGTTTAGCGCCTCGGTGATCGGCACGATTTTGGGCGGCTTTGCGATTGCCGCAGCTGCCGTGCGCGTAGCCATGCCGCTGGTGGCGGTGCATTTGAAAGAGTGGGTGGTGCTGACCTGCGCCATGCTGATAACCGCTGCTTTGTTTGCGGTCTACCCCATCATGCTCTCGCCCTGGACCATGGGCCTGTGTTCGGTGGGCCTGGGCCTGTCACTTGGATCGGTTCAGCCCATGATCATGAGCACCTTGCACCAGATCACGCCGCAGGCCCAGCACGGCCAGGCGCTCGGCCTGCGGCTGATGACCATTAATTTCTCCAGTGTGGTGATGCCTCTTTTGTTTGGCACAGCCGGGGCGGTGGTGGGCGTGTCGGTGGTGTTTTGGACTGTGGGAACCCTGGTGGCCCTGGGGTCGCGTGTGGCTTGGCGGCTGCGGGCCTGATAGCCCTGCTTGTTTCGCTTGTTTTTACGCAATTCTGTGTACGCCGAGGGCAACGGGGTGAATGCTTCCGCGAATGTCCCCCGAACCGGGCTGCGCCCGGTTCTCCTCCTTTATTTCGCTGCAGCATCCACCCCATTGCCCTCGGCAGCCTGCAATATGGGTACGCTACGACTGAATTTCCCTCGTTACCAACGATCCCGTCTGACGCAGGACGGTGTGGCGCTCAGCGCAGTGAGGTAAAGGAGGAGCCCGCAGGGCGGGGGACACGAACGGAGCTGAGTGCCATGGCGGCCTGCGTCTCGCGTGTCTTCATGGAAATTTCTAAACGCAGGCTCAGGAAACCGCAGGAACGGCATCTCCTAAATCGTAAAAAGCCTTGATCACATTCCAGGCGTCTTGCGGCGTGTCGCAGTAGTGCAGCAGCCCCAAATCCTTGCGCTCAATCGCGCCTTCTTCAATCATCACCTCAAAGTTGATCAGGCGCTTCCAGTACGAGCTGCCGTACAAAATGATCGGCACCGGCTTTTCTTTTTTGGTTTGCACCAGCGTGATGATTTCGAACAGCTCGTCCATGGTGCCGTAGCCGCCAGGAAAAGCCACCAATGCCTTGGCACGCATCATGAAATGCATTTTGCGGGCGGCAAAGTAATGAAACTGAAAGTGCAGCGCCGGCGTCACATAGGGGTTGACCTGTTGCTCATGGGGCAGGGTGATGTTCAGGCCCAAGGTGGGCGCGCCTATCTCAAACGCGCCCCGGTTGGCCGCTTCCATCACGCCGGGGCCGCCGCCGGTGCAAATGTAGAGCTGGTCCATCTGCGCTCGCCCCGCGCTGTAGCGGGCCACCAGGCGTGCAAACTGGCGCGATTGGTCGTACCAAGTTGAATTGCGTACATCGCGCTGGGCGCGTTCCAGCGCTTCGGGCTCAGTGCTTTTTTGGGCCAGCGTCAAGCGCTCGGCCGCCGCCTCGGGTGACACAAACCGGGCGCTGCCAAACACCACCACGGTGTGTTCGATGCCCTCGCGGGTGAGTTCGAGTTCGGGCTTGAGCATCTCCAGCTCAAAGCGGATGCCACGGGTTTCCCGGCGCAGCAAAAACTCAGGGTCGGCAAAGGCCAGCCGGGTGGAATCGGCACCCAACAGGGCTTGTGGATCGTGTTTGAACTCGCGCCACTCGCTGGCCACTTGGCTGGCAGAAAGGGTTTTGGTGTTTTCCATGGGCGAATTGTCAAACATCGCTTCTCCGTCTCAATGATCCAAAAAACAAAAAGCTCCCGAAGGAGCTTTTATTGTGCAGTCGCCATGTGAACGGCGCATGTACGGGCTTAGACGCGCTTGCGGTATTCGCCAGTGCGGGTGTCGATTTCAACCTTGTCGCCTTGGGCCACAAAAATTGGCACGCCGATCTCGAAACCGGTGGCAATCTTGGCGGGCTTCAACACCTTGCCAGACGTGTCGCCTTTGACTGCGGGCTCAGTCCAGGTGATTTCGCGCACCACGCTGGTGGGCAACTCGACCGAGATGGCTTTTTCGTCGTAGAACACGACTTCGAGTTCCATGCCGTCTTCGAGGTAGTTCAGCGCGTCGCCCATGTTTTCGGCTTCGACTTCGTACTGGTTGAACTCTTCGTCCATGCAGATGTACATCGGCTCGGCAAAGTAGGAATAAGTGCAGTCTTTCTTGTCCAGAATGACTTGGTCCATCTTGTCGTCGGCCTTGAACACGACTTCAGTGCCGAAGTTGGCGATCAGGCTTTTGAGCTTCATGCGCACGGTGGCGGAGTTGCGTCCGCCGCGGCTGTATTCGGTTTTGAGCACGACCATCGGGTCCTTGCCGTGCATGATGACGTTACCGGCGCGAATTTCTTGGGCAATTTTCATAGGGAGTAAAAGAGGGTTTATCTCGGTCTGCGGGTTAGGCCACAACATGCGGCGGGGCGAGAGATGCGCGCAATCGGCGCTCAAAAGCAGCAAAGCCTGCGATTTTATCGCGTTTTCTGTGCCTGATCGGGTGCGGCCGCGGTCTGGACAAAGTTGCAGAGCTGGCTGACCAGGTCAGTTTGCTGGGCCAATTGCTGCGGCACCGCCTGTGCCCAAGCCCGCCAGCCCCCGGTTTGCCTGGCCTCTGGCGGCTGCTCACCCGCGATAGGCGCATCCAGCGGCAGTGGCAAATGCGCGTCCCAAGGCGCCAAGCCATTCCACTGCGCGTGCCATGCGCGCGCTTCGGCGGGCGCGTCCAGCACTTCAAGAAAAGCTTCTAGTTTGGCCCGGTGCGCGCCATCGCTTTGCGGGTAAATCTGCCAGACAAAAGGCCGCCCGGCCCACAGCGCGCGCACCAGCGAGTCTTCGCCGCGCACAAAGTTCAGGTCGCAGGCCCAAAGCAAAGCATCAAACTCGGTTTGCGGGAGCAGCGGCAAATAGCTGATGCGCAGCTGCCCTGGCCCCTGCGGTTTGTTTGCCAGGGCCTGTTCCACCACATTGCGCGCCTGGCCCGCCGTCACCAGCAGGTGCACCGGCATGTCCAGCGCGCGCAGTTGCGCCAGCAAGCGGTCGACTGGCGCCGAAGCGTAGCAAAACAACGACACCAGCGCCTCGCCATGGTCCGCAATGCCTTGGCGCTGCAGCCATTGGCGCCGCGCTTCCTGGTCAAAGGCGCTGCGCTTTTGCAAAAGGCCGGGTTCGCGCAAGAGCCCGCCCGTGCGCGGCGTAAAACCAGGATAGAAAAAATGCTTGGTCCAGCCCTTGGCCTGGCCGGACATTACGGGCGAGGGCAGGCCGTGGCAGCGCTCGACGAAGCTTTCGGCGCTCAGGTATTCGAGGTTGATCCACACCGGCGGATGGTCAACATTCGACCGCGCGCGGGTAGCGATAAACGCTGCGGATAAGTCGCAGCCAAAACTCTCCACCCATACCTGTGCCGGGGCCAGCGCCGCCAGCTCCGCAGGGTCACTGGCCTGGCTCCAGGGGCGCACGGTGACGCCGGGCCAGTCGCCTTCAAGTGCGCCAGGCGCCATCCAGGGCAGGGCCTGCGGGTCGTCCGGCCACAGGCGCACCGTGTGGCCCCGCGCGGCCAGGTCTGCGCACAGGCGCCAGCACACGCCCACGTCCCCAAAGTTGTCAATCACCCGGCAAAAAATATCCCAGGTCCAAACAGGGTGGGGCGCCGCTGACTGCGGGGGTGGCGCGAAAATTGAGGCGACTTGCATGGGCGGATTGTCCACCGCCCGCGATTAAGGGCACCAGCGGGCCGGTCGTGTGTTCAGGATCGCATTCAGGGGCGCGAATGGGCGATAGCGACGCAAAACGGCTGACAATAGGCGCCATGACCGCCCCCGTCCATTCCGAAGAACTTTTGCGCCAGGTCGCCGCCTTGCCCACGCTGCCCGGCGTTTACCGCTACTTTGACGCACAAGACCAGGTGCTTTATGTGGGCAAAGCCATCAGCCTGAAAAAGCGGGTGACTAGCTATTTCCAGAAAAACCACGGCGGCACGCGCATTGGCCACATGGTCAGCAAGATCGTGCGCCTGGAAACTACGGTGGTGCGCTCTGAGGCCGAGGCGCTGCTGCTGGAAAACAACCTCATCAAGACGCTCAACCCGAAATACAACATTCTGTTTCGGGACGACAAAAGTTATCCCTACCTGAAGATGACGGCGGCTTTGCAACCTGGTGACGGGCCCCTGCCGGTGGGCGCTGGGCGGGCGGGTTCCAGCGCGCAGCAGTTTTCGCGCGTGGCCTATTACCGGGGCGGTGTCGAAAAAAAGCACCATTACTTTGGCCCTTACCCCAGCGCCTGGGCGGTCAAAGAGGCGATTTTGCTAATGCAAAAGGTGTTTCGGCTGCGCACCTGCGAAGACTCGATCTTCAGCAACCGCACCCGGCCCTGTCTGCTGTACCAAATCAAACGCTGCTCGGGCCCCTGCGTGGGCCACATCAGCGCCGATGACTATGCGCAGGACGTGCTTGACGCCCAGAAATTCTTGCGCGGCGACGCCCAAGAAGTGATGCGCTCGCTGGAGACACGCATGATGGCGCATGCCGAACGACTCGAATTTGAACAGGCTGCCGAGCTGCGCAACCAGGTGGCTGCGCTGTCCAATGTGCTGCACCAGCAGTCGGTGGACAACGTGTCGGACCGCGATGTCGACATCCTGGCCGTCAAAGTGCAGGGCGGCAAGGCCTGCGTCAACCTGGCCATGGTGCGCGGGGGGCGGCACCTGGGTGATCGGCCCTATTTTCCGGTGCATGTGGAAGACGCCGCTGTGCTGCTGGAAGACGATGACGTGCCGCTCGACGCCACCACAGCGGTGGAAGTGCAGGTGCTCGAAGCCTTTTTGGCGCAGCACTACATCGGCGTGCCCATGCCCTCGGTGCTGGTGGTGAGCCATCCGGTGGGCAAGGGTTTGCTCTCAGCGCTGTCCGAACAGCACGGATTCAAGGTGACGGCGGTGCACCAACCGCGCGAACAGCGCCGCGCCTGGCTGGACATGGCGCAGACCAACGCTGCGCTGCAACTGGCACGCCTGCTGGCCGAAGAAGGATCGCAACAAGCCCGCACCCGCGCGCTGGCCGAGGCGCTAGATTTGACCAACGAAGACCTGGACGCGCTGCGCATCGAGTGCTTTGACATCTCACACACCGCGGGCGAAGCCACGCAAGGCTCGTGCGTGGTGTTTGTGCACCACGCCATGCAAAACGCGCAGTACCGGCGCTACAACATTAGCGACATCACCCCGGGCGACGACTACGCCGCCATGCGCCAGGTGCTGACCCGGCGCTACAGCAAAACTGCCGAGGCGCTGGCCCAGGCCAAACATGCGGGTGTGGCGCCGTCAGGCAGCGACCGCTTGCCCGACCTGGTGCTGGTAGACGGGGGCAAAGGCCAGGTGTCGATGGCGCGCGAGGTGTTTGAATCCTTGGGGCTTGATCTGTCGCTTATCGTGGGCGTGGAAAAGGGCGAGGGCCGCAAGGTAGGCCTCGAAGAATTGGTGTTTGCCGATGGGCGCGACAAGGTTTATCTAGGCGCCGACTCGGCCGCGCTGATGCTGGTGGCCCAGATTCGCGATGAGGCGCACCGTTTTGCCATTACCGGCATGCGCGCCCAGCGCGCCCGGGTGCGTCTGAGCGGCGGCAAACTCGAAGAAATACCCGGCATCGGTCCCAAGCGGCGGGCCAAATTGTTGCAGCGATTTGGCGGCGTGCGGGGTGTGGCCATGGCCAGTGCCAAAGACATTGCCTCGGTCGAAGGTATTTCGCCCGAATTGGCCGAAGAGATTTACCGGGCGCTCCATTAGCCGTGCCACAATCCCCGCCATGTTTACGACCATCCCCACGCTCTTGACATGGACCCGCATTTTTGCGATTCCCTTGATTGCGGGGGTGTTTTATCTGCCCGAAGCCTCCGCGTCCCTGGCAGAAAAAAATCTGGCAGCCACGCTGATGTTCGTGGTGTTCGCCCTGACCGACTGGCTCGACGGTTACCTGGCGCGCAAGCTCAACCAGACCTCGTCCTTCGGCGCCTTTCTGGACCCGGTGGCCGACAAGTTTCTGGTGTGCGCCTGCGTGCTGGTGCTGGTGCATTTGCAACGCGCCGATGTCTTTGTGGCGCTCATCATCATTGGCCGCGAAATTGCCATTTCCGCTTTGCGCGAGTGGATGGCGCAGATTGGCGCCTCCCGCAGTGTGGCGGTGCACATGATCGGCAAGCTCAAAACGGTGTCGCAGATGGTCGCCATCCCCTTTTTGCTGTTTGACGGCCTGCTGTTTGGTCTGATCGATACCCATGCCTGGGGCGTGGTGCTGATCTGGGCTGCTGCGGCGCTCACGGTCGGATCCATGGTGTTTTACCTGCAAAAAGCGGTGCCTGAAATCCGGGCCCGCAACAAATAGCACGGCCTGTGCATTTATTTGTTTTTTGTAACAAAGCGCTGCCGCAATTGCGCATAAACTGACCGCTCTGTTTTAAGCAGCAAGATCACAAGCTCTTGCGCTCGCCCGCCAAGGATTCGCTGTGAACAAGTCTGAATTGATTGAACATATTGCCAAGCACGCCGATATCTCCAAAGCCGCTGCAACGCGCGCCCTGGAGTCCACGCTGGGTGCGGTCAAGACGACTTTGAAGAAGAACGGCACCGTGTCCCTGGTAGGATTTGGCACTTTTTCGGTCACCAAACGCGCGGCGCGTGCAGGGCGCAATCCCCGCACCGGCGATGCGATTAAAATCAAGGCAGCCAAGGTTCCGAAGTTTCGTCCAGGCAAAGCCTTGAAGGACGCGTTGAACTGAATTTTTAGTGGGGTGATTAGCTCAGTTGGTAGAGCGGCGCCTTTACACGGCGTAGGTCGGCGGTTCGAGCCCGTCATCACCCACCACCCACTTAAGTATTGAAGCAAAGGCGAGCTGTTCTAGTTCGCCTTTTTTGTTTTATCTGGAGAAGAGCGCATGTTCGATTTCGTACGCAAGCACACCAAAATCATGATGGCGGTGATGTTCTTGCTCATCATTCCGGCCTTTGTGCTTGTGGGTGTGGACGGCTATCAGCGCATGAATGAAGGCGGTGCCACGGTGGCCAAGGTGGCCAGCCGCAGCATTACCCAAGGCCAGTGGGACGCGGCGCATAAAAACGAGGTGGATCGCCTGCGCGCGCAGATGCCAGGCCTGGACGCCAAGATACTGGAGTCCCCGCAAGCCCGCTACGAGACGCTGGAGCGCCTGGTGCGCGAAGCCGTGCTCGAAGAGGCCATGACCGACTCGCGCCTCTTCGTTAGCGACGCACGCCTGGCCAAGGAGTTGCAGCAAAACCCAGCTATTGCCGGTTTGCGTAAGTCCGACGGGCAGCTCGACATGGAGCGCTACCGTGCATTGGTGGCCAGCCAGGGCCTCACACCCGACGGCTTTGAGGCCCGTGTCAGGCAAGATATCTCGGTGCGCCAGGTGCAGTCCGGCTTGGTGAACTCAGCTTTTGCTCCCAAGGGCGTGGCCGATATGGCGCTGAACGCATTCTTTGAACGCCGCGACGTGCAAATTGCCCGCTTCAAGCCGGCTGATTTTTCCGACAAGATCAAGCTGACGGACGCCGATGTGGAGGCCTATTACAAGGCCAACAGCGTGTTGTTCCAGGCGCCTGAAACCGTGGATGTGGAGTATTTGGTGCTCGACCTGGACGCGGTCAAAAAGACCATTACCGTGGCCGAAGCCGATTTACGCACCTATTTTGAGCAAAACGTGGCCCGCACCGACGCCAAAGAAGAGCGCCGCGCCAGCCACATCCTGATCAACGCACCCAAAGACATGAAGGCCGCCGAGCGCCAAAAGGCCAAAGAAGTGGCGCAGCAACTCTTGCTTAAAGTCACCGAAAAGCCCGAAACTTTTGCCGCGACCGCGTCCAAGTTTTCGCAAGACACCGGTTCTGCAGCCAAAGGCGGCGACCTGGAATTTTTTGGCCGTGGCGCCATGGTCAAGCCCTTTGAAGACGCGGTGTTTGCCATGCGCAAGGGCGAAATCAGCCCACTGGTGGAGTCCGATTTTGGCTACCACATCATCAAGCTGACGGACGTCAAAACACCACCCAAGCCCACGTTTGAGGGTGCGCGCGCCAACCTGGAAGCTGAACTCAAAAACCAACAAGCCCAACGCAAGTTTGCCGAAGTGGCTGAGAGTTTTTCCAATGGCGCTTATGAGCAGTCCGACACGCTCAAGCCCCTGGCCGAGCGCCTGAAGCTGGAAATCAAAACCGCCAAGGGCTTGCAGCGCAACCCGGCGCCAGGCACTGCTGGCGTGCTGGCCAATCCGAAGTTGCTGGCCGCTCTTTTTGGCCCCGATGCGCTGGAGAAAAAGCACAACACCGAAGTCATTGAGACCGGTTCCAGCGAACTCGTCACCGCCCGCGTGTCGGTCCACACACCCGCTCGAACCCTGCCGCTAGACGAGGTGGGTGGCCAAGTGAAGGCGCGCCTCTTGTCCAGCCGCGCCGCCGAGATGGCCAAAGCCGAAGGCATTGCCCGGCTTGCTGCCTGGAAAGCCAGCCCAGACACAGCGTCACTCAAAGAAACTTTGGTGGTGTCGCGCGAGCGTGGCCAGACCATCAACGGTGGTTTGCTCGAAGCCCTGATGGGTGCGGATACGCAAACATTGCCCGCCTGGGTTGGTGTGGACTTGGGCGCGCAAGGCTATGCGGTTGCCCGCATCAACAAGGTCTTGCCGCGCAACGCGCCTGATGCTGCAGCCGCAGGCCAGGAGCGCAACCAGTTTTCTCAGTGGCTGGCATCGGCAGAAACCCAAGCCTATGTAGAACTGCTGAAAAAGCGCTTTAAGGTGCAGATCAAGGTGCCGCGCCCTGACGCGTCTGTGGCGGCCCTGGCCAATAATTCCTGATCGGCGCTGCCGCAAGGGCAGCTATAATTCACGGCTTCGGTGGCTGTAGCTCAGTTGGTAGAGTCCAGGATTGTGATTCCTGTTGTCGTGGGTTCGAGCCCCATCAGCCACCCCAAAATTCCTTTATAAATCAACGACTTACGGTGGTTTATGTTTATTAAAAAGATAAACGGTTTGAAAAAACCAGTAGCATAGTAGCAAATCTAGTAGCATAAATTTGGGGCCTGTTTCGGGCACGTCCGCGAGGCGCCCCAAAAAGTCTCAAATTTCCGTAAAAAACCTGCACTCGCCAGGTTTGGAAAATCAATAGGTCGAAGATTTCAGGCCACCCGCGACACCCGAACCAAGGGTCGGCGCTCTCTACTTTCGAACTCAGCAGCCTGTAAGTGCCTAAAGCTGAACTTCGTGAGGCCGTTTCGATCCCACTCCCGACGGTCGCAGTGCTGCCTTGGGCGTCAGTGATGCAGCGTAAACGGTCAGTCGAAAAACTCTGTCTTGCGGTGAGTCCGGGCCATAGCAGTCATCCGCCAAAGCCAGCGTTCAGCCAGCGATCAAGCCAAGCCGCCCCCTCAACACGCATTTGCCGCAATGTATTGGCCTTCTCAGTCAGCCTAGCGCTTCTATCCGCGTGTGGCGGAGGAGGGGGCACGCCCGCACCAACCGGTCCAGTAACGTCAACTCTGAGTTTTCCTTTGCAAACCGGCTACCGCACCATTGATTGCCAATGGTGCTGCCAACAACTTCACCATCAGCGGCACCTGCACGGGTTCTGGCAGCCATACGGTCGGTGCGGCCAACACGGCTACGACCTTTGAGGGGTCAGCCGCCTTATCAGCCGCATCGACCTGGACCATGACCTTCACAAACTGCACACCGTCGTCGACCGCAGTTACTTCCACCACTTACTACGACAGCAACTACCTGCCACGCGGTGTGTCGTCGGTAGGGGTCAACTACGGTCTCTACCTGACTGCACCCACGATACCAAGCACCATCATGGTCGGAAACACCGGCACTATTGGCACCCAAACGCTTTACACCAACAGCAGCAAAACGGTGGGCAATGGCACCACGGTGGTGAGCTATGTGGTAGAGCCCGACACAGCCAATACAGCCATCGTCAATCTGATCGCCCGGATTTACAACGCGGGCGGCACGCTCACCTCCACTGAGCAAGACCGCTACCGCATAAACGCCGCTGGCGCCTTGACGCCAGTGAGTGCGGACATCCAGTATTCCTACACATCGACTACGCATTTGGTGTTTGCGTTTTGATGCAAGGCCAGTTCCTATTGAATTCCTACCTCATTGACCGGACCTACCGAGGAAACCCCTTACGCAGGGCTTTCTAAATGGATATTGTGGGACATCATGAACGTTGATTCTGGCGGATCGTGACCGATGTGGGTAAAGGTTTGGGATAAATCAGTAGTGTCCGGTTAAACCGGGTTAATTTGTAGAGAAAGCCAATACTGGCGCGGCCTAGCGAGCGATTTTATTTGGTGCCGATTTGAAACTTGTTTTCTCATTCCTGTGTAATTTCCGAGGTTCAAGCCCCTTGGAGGTTTCCTATG
>CAMDHS010000058.1 GCA_945898115.1 Comamonas sp. lk | reverse complement strand
CGGGCCCACGTCCTTGACGGCGACCACGCGTTTTTCTTCGGCATAACGCGAATTGGAAGCACCGTAGCCCACGGCCAGATCCTGCAACTGGCATTCGCCGCCCTGGTCGCAAATCGGGCAGTCCAGCGGGTGGTTGATGAGCAAAAACTCCATCACCGACTGCTGGGCCTTGATGGCCTTGTCGGTCTTGGTGCGCACCACCATGCCTTGTGTCACGGGCGTGGCGCAGGCGGGCATGGGCTTGGGGGCTTTTTCAATGTCCACCAGGCACATGCGGCAATTAGCGGCAATGCTTAGTTTCTTGTGGTAGCAGAAATGGGGGATGTAGGTGCCGGCTTTCTCGGCGGCATGCATAACCATGCTGCCTTCCACTATCTCTACTTTTTTGCCGTCGAGTTCGATTTCAACCATGGTGATACGCCGATCAAACGTAAGCGCCGACCACGCAGGTCTTATGCTCCACGTGGTAAACAAATTCGTCGCGGAAGTGCTTGAGCATGCCACGCACCGGCATGGCCGCAGCGTCGCCCAGGGCGCAAATGGTGCGGCCCATGATGTCGCCAGCCACGCTGTCGAGCATATCGAGGTCGCTGGCCCGGCCCTGGCCGTTTTCAATGCGGTCCACCATGCGCCACAGCCAGCCCGTGCCTTCGCGGCAAGGTGTGCATTGTCCGCAGGACTCATGCGAGTAAAAGTAAGACAGGCGTTGCAGCGCCTTGACCATGCAGCGCGAGTCGTCCATCACGATCACCGCGCCCGAGCCCAGCATGGAGCCAGCCTTGGCAATCGAGTCGTAGTCCATGGTCACGTCCATCATGACGCTCGCAGGCAAGACCGGGGCTGACGATCCGCCAGGAATCACCGCCTTGAGCTGGCGCCCGGCGCGCACGCCACCGGCAAGCTCCAGCAGCTTGGAAAACGGCGTGCCCATGGGAATTTCGTAATTGCCCGGACGCTCCACGTCTCCGCTGATCGAGAAAATCTTGGTGCCGCCGTTGTTGGGCTTGCCGCAGGCCAGATAGGCTGCGCCGCCATTGCGGATGATCCAGGGAACGGCCGCAAAGGTTTCGGTGTTGTTGATCGTGGTGGGCTTGCCGTACAGACCAAAGCTGGCCGGAAACGGTGGCTTGAAGCGTGGCTGGCCTTTTTTACCTTCCAGCGACTCCAGCAAGGCGGTTTCTTCGCCGCAGATATAGGCGCCAAAACCGTGGGTCGCGTGCAACTGGAAGTTGAAGGTGCTGCCCATGACGGCCTGGCCCAGAAAGCCGGCCGCACGCGCTTGCTCCAGCGCTTCTTCAAAGCGCTCGTAGGTCTTGAAAATCTCGCCGTGGATGTAGTTGTAGCCCACGTTGATGCCCATGGCAAAGGCGGCAATCGCCATGCCTTCAATCACCGCATGCGGGTTGAACTGCATGATGTCGCGGTCTTTGCAGGTGCCGGGCTCGCCTTCGTCCGAGTTGCAGACCAGGTATTTTTGACCCGGAAACTGGCGGGGCATAAAGCTCCACTTCAGGCCGGTCGGAAAGCCCGCGCCGCCGCGACCGCGCAAGCCCGACTCTTTAACCGTGGCAATCACCTGGTCTTGCGTCAGGCCTTCGCCGCCGTCTTGGCCCAAAATTTTGCGCAGGGCGGCATAGCCACCGCGCGCAACATAGTCTTGCAGGCCCCAGTTGGCACCATCCAAACCGGCCATGATTTGGGGTTCGATGTGGCGACCATGAAAGGACGATTCCAGGCCAGTGGCCTGGAACTGGGAAAGCAGTTGGTGCACGTTCACAGCTTGCCCTCCGCCGACCGCAGGCCGTCAATCAACTGGTCGAGTTTGTCGTTGCTCATAAAGCTGCACATGGTGCGGTCGTTGACCAGCAGCACGGGCGCGTCGGCGCAAGCGCCCTGGCACTCGCTGGGCTGCAGTGTGATGAGGCCGTCCGCCGTGGTTTGCCCGGCATGGATGCCGAGTTTGTGTTCAAGATGCGCCATCGCCTGCGCGCCACCGCGCAACTGGCAGGGCAAATTGGTGCAGACGTTGAGCTTGTACTTGCCCAGCGGCTTTTGGTTGTACATGTTGTAGAAGGTGGTGACTTCGTGCACCGCCATGGGCGCCATGCCCAGGTGCGTCGCGACCACGCGTTCGCTCTCGGGGCTGACCCAGCCCAGTTCCTGCTGAACAATGGCCAGACAGGCCATCACTGCGGACTGTTTCTGATCTGCGGGAAACTTGGCAACTTCGTGGTCGAAGCGCGCTTTGGTGGCATCCGAGATCATCGGTCAATCTCTCCAAAAACAATGTCCATGGTGCCAATAATGGACACCGCGTCAGCAATCATGTGGCCCTTGGCCATTTCATTGAGTCCGGCCAAATGGGCAAAGCCCGGCGGACGGATCTTCAGGCGGTAAGGCTTGTTGGCGCCATCGCTCACGATGTAGATGCCAAACTCCCCCTTGGGATGCTCCACCGCCGCATAGGCCTCGCCCTCGGGCACGTGAAAGCCCTCGGTAAAGAGCTTGAAGTGGTGGATCAGGCCTTCCATATTCGTCTTCATCGCTTCGCGCGAAGGCGGCGCCACCTTGTGGTTGTCAGTGATCACCGGGCCCGGGTTGGCCTGCAACCACTTCACGCATTGCTGGATGATGTGGTTGGACTGCTTCATCTCTTCCATGCGCACCAGGTAGCGGTCGTACACGTCTCCGGTTTTGCCCACGGGAATATCAAAATCCATCTCGGAATAGACTTCGTAGGGCTGCTTTTTGCGCAAGTCCCAGGCGATGCCAGAGCCGCGCAGCATGGGGCCGGTAAAGCCCATATTGAGCGCGCGCTCGGGCGTCACGATGCCAATGTTCACCGTGCGCTGTTTCCAGATACGGTTGTCGGTCAGCAGCGTGTGGTATTCAGACAAACAGGCGGGAAAGCGCTGCGTGAAGTCGTCAATAAAGTCCAGCAAGGAACCCTGGCGGTTTTTATTGAGCTCTGCCACACCCTTGGCGTTGCGCACGCGGCTGGCCTTGAACTGGGGCATGGAATCTGGCAGGTCGCGGTAAACGCCGCCCGGACGGAAATAGGCCGCATGCATGCGCGCGCCGCTGGCGGCTTCGTACATGTCAAACAGGTCTTCGCGCTCGCGAAAGGTGTAGATCAGGATGGTGGAGCTGCCGCAGTCATTGCCGTGCGAACCCAGCCACATCAGGTGGTTAAGCAAGCGAGTGATTTCGGCGTACATCACCCGGATGTACTGGGCGCGAATCGGCACTTCAATGCCCAACAGCTTCTCAATGGCCAGGCAATATGCGTGCTCGTTGCACATCATGGACACGTAATCGAGCCGGTCCATATAGGGCAAGGCCTGCATATAGGTCTTGGTCTCGGCCAACTTTTCCGTGGCGCGGTGCAAGAGGCCAATGTGCGGGTCAGCGCGCTGGATGACTTCGCCGTCGAGTTCGAGCACCAAGCGCAGCACGCCGTGCGCCGCCGGATGCTGCGGCCCAAAGTTCAGGGTGTAGTTCTTGATTTCAGCCATGCAAACAACTGCTTAATGCAGGCCTCCGTATTTGTCTTCCCGGATGATGCGCGGGGTAATTTCGCGGGTCTCGATCGTCACCGGTTGGTAGATCACGCGCGCCTGCTCGGCGTCGTAGCGCATTTCCACGTGGCCGGTGGTGGGAAAGTCTTTGCGGAAAGGGTGACCGATAAAGCCGTAATCGGTGAGGATGCGGCGCAGGTCGTCATGGCCTTCAAACACCACGCCAAACAGGTCAAACGCTTCGCGCTCGAACCAGTTGGCCGCGTTCCAGATGTCGTTGATGGATTCGACCACCGGCATGTCGTCGTCGGGCGCAAACACCTTGAGACGCACACGTTGGTTCAGACTGATCGACAGCAAATGCACCACCACGCAGTAGCGCGGTCCTTCGTGCACCGCGTTGCCGTATTCGGAATAGTCAACACCGCACAGGTCCATCATTTGTTCAAACTGGCAGCCGGGGGCGTCGCGCAGCACTAGGGCTGCAGCGTGGTAGTCACTGGCGGCGACTTGCACAGTGACTTCACCCAGCGCAACGGAAATATGCTTGACCTTGTCGCCGAGTGCCAACACCACAGCGTCCTGGGTAGCCTCGGGACGAACAGAAAATTCAGTCATAAATACTCAAGCCCGGGCAATGGTTTCGGTGCGGCGGATTTTTTGCTGCAATTGCAAGATGCCGTAGACCAGCGCCTCGGCGGTGGGCGGGCAGCCAGGAACGTACACGTCCACCGGCACGATGCGGTCGCAACCGCGCACCACGGAATAGCTGTAGTGGTAATAGCCGCCGCCATTGGCGCACGAACCCATGCTGATGACCCAGCGCGGCTCGGACATCTGGTCGTAGACCTTGCGCAAGGCCGGGGCCATTTTGTTGCACAGGGTACCGGCCACAATCATCAAATCGGACTGGCGGGGGCTGGCGCGAAACACCTCGGAGCCAAAGCGGCTCAGGTCGTAGCGGGCCGCAGCCGCATGCATCATTTCTACCGCGCAGCAGGCCAGACCAAAGGTCATGGGCCAAATGGAGCCCGTTTTGGCCCAGTTCACCACCGAGTCATAGCTCGTGGTAACAAAGCCTTCGTTCAGGACGCCTTCAATCATTCATCTACTCCCAATCCAGGGCGCCTTTTTTCCACTCGTAGACAAAGCCCACGACCAGAATGGCCAGGAAAACCATTACCGACCAGAAGCCCGTGGGGCCAATTTCCTTGAGCGAAACGGCCCAGGGAAAGAGAAATGCGATTTCTAGGTCGAACAAAATGAACAGAATGGCGACGAGGTAGTAGCGCACATCAAATTTCATGCGAGCGTCTTCGAAAGCTTCGAAACCGCATTCGTAAGGGGAGTTTTTTGCTGCGTCAGGGCGGTTGGGGCCCAAGATGTAGCCCAGCACTTGCGGGATGATGCCGACAGCCACGCCGACCAGTATGAACATCAGGACGGGAAGGTATTGATCAATGTGCATCACTAAATTTTGACCAGCGTTGCTTGCGCTAACCCTACAGCGCAGGGCGGCGCAATTATTGTTTGGTGCCGTCGGCGAGACTCGAACTCGCAAAGCTTTCGCCACTACCACCTCAAGATAGCGTGTCTACCAATTTCACCACGACGGCGGTGTCACACGGATGCTTGAGAGGCCTTGCGACCAACTCCCGCTCTCCAACGTGTCTGCGAGTTTACCCTGATTTGGGTATCAATTTGGTGCACTGCAAGGATAAAGGCGCGCGTGCCTAGCTGCAGCGCCATGGATAATCCACAGCTTGCCAAACACCCCTATTTCAGACACTTTTTAGAAGCGTACCCCTCTATGACCATCCTCGTGACCGGCGGCGCCGGATTTATTGGCAGCAACTTCGTCCTGGACTGGCTCGCTGGCTCTGATGAAACCGTGGTCAACCTGGACAAGCTCACCTACGCGGGCAACGTACACAACCTGGCTCCTTTGGCCGGTGACCCGCGCCACGCTTTTGTCCAGGGCGACATTGGTGACGCGGGCCTGGTGGCTGCCCTGCTGGCGCAACACCAACCGCGCGCCGTGCTCAACTTTGCGGCAGAAAGCCATGTGGACCGCTCCATCCTGGGCCCGGGCGAGTTCATACAGACCAATATCGTGGGTACTTTTCACTTGCTTGAACAGGTGCGCGCCTACTGGGCCGCGCTGGACACCCCGGCCAAAACCGCCTTTCGGCTGTTGCACGTGTCCACAGACGAGGTCTATGGCTCGCTAGCAGCCAGCGACCCAGCTTTCACCGAAACACACCGCTACGAGCCCAACAGCCCCTACAGCGCCAGCAAAGCCGCCAGCGACCACCTGGTGCGCGCTTACCACCACACCTACGGCCTGCCGGTGCTGACCACCAACTGCTCCAACAACTATGGGCCGCTGCACTTTCCGGAAAAGCTCATACCACTGATGATCGTCAACGCCCAGGCCGGCAAACCGCTGCCGGTGTACGGCGACGGGCAGCAAATCCGCGATTGGCTGTATGTCAAGGACCATTGCAGCGCCATCCGAGCGGTGCTGGCCGGGGGCCGCCTGGGCGAGACTTACAACATTGGGGGCTGGAACGAAAAGCCCAATCTGGACATCGTGAACACGGTGTGCGACCTGCTCGACGAGCTCAAGCCGCGCGCCGATTTGCAGTCCTACCGCAGCCAGATCAGCTACGTCACGGACCGGCCCGGCCACGACCGCCGCTACGCGATTGACGCCCGAAAGATCGGACAGGAACTGGGCTGGAAGCCCACCGAGACCTTCGAGACCGGCATTCGCAAAACCGTACAGTGGTACCTGGACAACCCCGACTGGGTGGCCCAAGTGCAAAGCGGCGCCTACCGCGACTGGGTGGCCACACAGTACGCACAGTCCTGAAGCGCAAACCCCATGCTGAAAATCTTGCTTTTGGGCTGTAACGGCCAGCTGGGCTGGGAACTGCAACGTAGCCTGGCGGTACTGGGCGATGTGGTCGCCCTTGGCTCCGCGCCTGCCGCAGACGGTGCGGGCCTTTGCGGGGATCTGGGGAATTTGGAAGAACTAGCGCGCACAGTGCGCCAGGTGGCGCCCAGCATCATCGTGAACGCCGCCGCCTATACCGCCGTGGACCGCGCTGAAGCGGAACCCGAGCGCGCCCGAGCCATCAACGCCTTGGCGCCGGGGGTGTTGGCGCTTGAGGCACAGCGCTTGGGCGCCTGGCTGGTGCACTATTCCACTGACTATGTGTTTAACGGCAGCGGCAACACGCCCTGGAAAGAGGACGACCGCTGCGCGCCGCTCAGCGTTTATGGCAGCACCAAGCGCGCTGGCGAGTTGGCGGTGGCCGCTTGCGCCAAGCACCTGATCTTGCGCACCAGCTGGGTTTACGGTGCGCGCGGAGGCAACTTTGCCAAGACCATGCTGCGCCTGGCGGCTGAGCGCGAGTCGCTCACCGTGATCGATGACCAGATCGGTGCCCCCACCTCTGCCGAACTGCTAGCCGACGTCACCGCCCACGCGCTGCGCGCCGCCATGGCCCGGCCCGAACTGGCCGGCACCTACCACTGCGCAGCCGACGGCCAAACGAGCTGGCGCGGATACGCGCAGTTTGTCCTAGCCCAGGCACAAGAAATGGGCGTGGCGCTCAAGGCCGGACCCGAGCAGGTGCAAGCCACCTCAACGGCCCTGTATCCGACCCCCGCCCAGCGCCCGCTGAACTCGCGCCTTGACACCGAAAAACTACGGTCAGCATTTTCATTACACTTGCCACTTTGGCAAATTGGAGTGCAACGCATGTTGCAAGAAACTTTAGGAGCCAAGCCCACATGAGCAAATCCAGCACCCCACAGCGCAAAGGCATCATCCTGGCTGGCGGATCAGGCACGCGCCTGTATCCCGCCACCCAGGTGGTGAGCAAGCAATTGCTGCCGATTTACGACAAGCCCATGATTTACTACCCGCTGAGCACCCTGCTGCTGGCCGGTATTCGGGAAATATTGATCATTTCGACCCCCCAGGACACGCCGCGCTTTGAGCAACTGCTGGGAGACGGCAGCCAGTGGGGTCTCCAGCTGTCCTACGCGGTGCAGCCCAGCCCAGACGGTTTGGCGCAGGCCTTTTTGATTGGCGAAGCATTTTTGGGCGGCGCGCCCAGCGCCCTGGTCTTGGGCGACAACATTTTTTACGGCCACGACTTTGCCACTTTGCTGAGTTCGGCCTGCGCGCAAACCGTGGGCGCCACGGTTTTTGCCTATGCGGTGCAAGACCCGGAGCGCTATGGCGTGGTCGAATTCGACGCTGCCGGTCGGGCCATCAGCCTGGAAGAAAAGCCAGTCGCCCCGAAATCCCGCTACGCCGTCACCGGCCTGTACTTTTACGACAGCCAGGTGGTGGAGCTGGCCAAGACGGTCAAACCCTCGGCGCGTGGCGAACTCGAAATTACCGACCTGAACCGCCTTTACCTGGAACGCGGCGCCCTGGACGTGCAAACCATGGGCCGCGGCTACGCCTGGCTCGATACCGGCACGCACGAGTCCATGTTAGAGGCCAGTCAATTTATCCACACCATTGAAAACCGCCAGGGCCTGAAGGTGGCCGCACCCGAAGAAATCGCCTGGCGCAGCGGCTGGATTGACAACGCGCAGCTCGAACGCCTGGCCAAACCGCTGGCCAAGTCGGGCTACGGCCAGTACCTGCTGCGGCTTTTGACGGAAAAGGTGTACTGATGAAGGCGACCCCCACCGCCATTGCCGACGTTTTGTTGATAGAACCGCGCGTGTTTGGCGACGCGCGGGGCTTTTTTTATGAAAGCTTCAACGCCCGCGACTTTGCGGCAGCCACTGGCCTGGATGTCAACTTTGTGCAGGACAACCATTCCAAGTCCGCGCGCGGCGTGCTGCGCGGCCTGCACTACCAGGCGCAAAAGCCCCAGGGCAAACTGGTGCGGGTGGTATCCGGTGAAGTGTTTGATGTGGTGGTCGACATTCGCCCGCAGTCGCCCACCTATGGCAAGTGGGTGGGAGAACACCTGTCGGCGGGCAACCAGCGCCAATTGTGGATACCGCCCGGGCTGGCGCACGGTTTTCTGGTGCTGTCCGAGTCCGCCGAGTTTTTGTACAAGACCACGGATTACTACGCGCCCGAATTCGAGCGCTGCCTGGCCTGGGACGATCCCCACCTCAAGATCACCTGGCCGCTGGACGGGCTCCTGCCCGTGGTGTCTGCCAAAGACGCCCTCGGCCACCCTTTCGCACAGCCATGAACGACTTTGCCGTCGCCAGCACCGAAGCGCTAACGGGCAATCTGTCTGGCATTGGTCGCGCACTGGTGGCGGCAGGGACGCTGGATCAAAAAACAGCGGAAATGCTGTACGGCAAGGCGCAGGCCAGCCGCAAGAGCTTTGTGGCCGAACTGGTGGATTCGGGTGCTGTCTCGCCCATCACCCTGGCGCACACGCTTTACAAGGCGTTCGTCGCCCCGCTGGTAGATCTCGATGCGATAAACATCGAAGCGCTCCCGGCAAATTTGCTAGACGAAAAAATTTGCCAGGATTACCAACTTTTGCCTTTGGGCAAGCGCAATAACGCGCTGGTAATTGCCACCGCAGACCCTTCCAACCGAGAAGCGGCTGAAAAAATTAAATTTGCCACACAGCTGACTGTGGAATGGATAGTCGTTGAATTTGACAAGCTCGCAAAACTGAATTCGACGCGATTCACCAAAACGACAGAAGGTTTTTCTGCCGCCTTTCTCAATAGCGACTTTGACGAGAAAAGTCTTGAGATAACGACCGATCTTCCATCAGACGCTGCACCGCAAGACAACGAAATTGACGATGCTCCCGTGGTGCGTTTTTTGCAAAAAATGCTGTTTGACGCTTACGCCTTGGGTGCGTCAGACCTGCATTTCGAGCCTTACGAATTTTCCTACCGGGTGCGTTTTCGTATTGACGGTGAACTGCGGGAAATCGGTTCTCCGCCCGTCAGCATCAAGGAAAAACTCGCCTCCCGGATCAAGGTGATTTCGCGCATGGACATCTCCGAGCGCCGCTTGCCGCAAGACGGCCGCATGAAGCTCAAAATCGGGCGGGACAAGACGATTGACTTTCGCGTCAGCACCCTGCCCACGCTTTTCGGCGAAAAAATCGTCATCCGTATTCTGGACCCCAACAGCGCCAAACTGGGAATCGAGGCGCTGGGCTACGAAACCGTGGAAAAAGAGCGCCTGCTCAAAGCCATCGGGCGCCCCTACGGCATGGTGCTGGTCACTGGCCCCACCGGTTCGGGCAAGACTGTTTCGCTCTACACCTGCCTGAATCTACTGAACAAGCCGGGCGTCAACATAGCTACCGCCGAAGATCCATCCGAAATCAACCTCCCTGGCGTCAACCAGGTGAATGTGAATGAAAAAGCAGGTCTGACATTTTCTGTCGCCCTCAAATCATTCTTGCGCCAAGACCCCGACATCATCATGGTCGGCGAGATTCGGGACCTG
Organism: Comamonas sp. lk; assembly: GCA_945898115.1. GTDB lineage: Bacteria > Pseudomonadota > Gammaproteobacteria > Burkholderiales > Burkholderiaceae_C > Allorhodoferax. The sequence goes on along the minus strand of CAMDHS010000058.1, from coordinate 3,225 downwards.
GAGACGGCTGACATTTCCATCAAAGCGGCGCAAACCGGGCATATGGTGCTTTCCACCCTGCACACCAATGATGCGCCCACCACCATCACGCGCCTTCGCAATATGGGCGTGGCGCCCTTTAACATTGCCTCTAGCGTGGTGCTGATCACCGCGCAGCGCCTGGCCAGGCGTTTATGCGCCCAATGCAAAGTGGTGGCTGAACTGCCAAAACAGGCCTTATTTGATGCAGGCTTTATCGCCGCCGATATGGACGGTAGCTGGCAGCCTTACCGCCCGGTGGGCTGCAGCGCTTGCAACAATGGCTACAAGGGTCGCGTCGGCATTTACCAAGTGATGCCCATCAGCGAAGAAATCCAGCGCATCATCTTGCGCGACGGCTCGTCCATGGACATTGCCGCCCAATCCGAGCGCGAGGGCGTGCGCTCTTTGCGGACTTCGGGCCTGCACAAGGTGAAACTGGGCCTGACTTCCATCGAAGAAGTCATGGCTGTGACCAACGAATAAGCCCAGATACAGGGAAATATGGCGACCACCAACAAAACCCAGCAAGTACGGCGAAAAAGTGCTGCCGCCGAGTCCGTCTTTGAATGGCAGGGACGGGACCGCAACGGTCGGGTCGTCAACGGCGAAACCCGTGCCACCGCAGAAACCCTGGTGCGCGCCATGCTGCGCCGCCAGGGAATTACGCCCAAAAAGATCAGAAAACGCCGCATGGGCTGGGCGCAGTCCATCAAGCCCAAAGAAATTGCCACCTTCACACGGCAATTGGCGACCATGATGAAGGCCGGCGTGCCCTTGCTGCAGTCCTTTGACATCGTGGGCCAGGGCAACCCCAATCCAAGCCTCAGTAAGCTGATCAACGACTTGCGCATTGACATTGAGACCGGCTCGTCCATGAGCACGGCATTTCGCAAATACCCAAACCAGTTCAGCCCGCTGTACTGCAATTTGGTGGCCGCCGGAGAATCAGCAGGTATCTTGGACTCGCTGCTGGACCGACTTGCCACCTATATGGAGAAAATTGAAGGCGTCAAATCCAAAATCAAATCCGCGCTGATGTACCCCATCAGCGTGCTGATCGTGGCCTTTGTAGTTGTCACGGTCATCATGATTTTTGTGATTCCGTCCTTCAAGCAGGTGTTCGCCTCATTTGGAGGCGAACTGCCGGCGCCCACCCTGATGGTGATCGCCATGAGCGAGTTTTTCATCCAGTATTGGTACCTGATCTTTGGCGGGCTGGGCGGGGGACTCTTCTTTTTCTTTCGCGCCTTAAGGACCAGCACCCATCTGCAATCGGTCATGGACCGCGTGTTGCTGCGCATGCCGATTTTTGGCGTCTTGGTGCGCAAGTCCTGCATCGCGCGCTGGACCCGCACGCTGGCCACCATGTTCGCGGCCGGCGTGCCGCTGGTCGAGGCGCTGGACTCGGTCGGCGGCTCTGCCGGTAACGCCGAATACGCCGAAGCCACCGTGGGCATACGCCAGCAGGTATCCGTTGGTACCTCACTCACTGCGGCCATGACCCAGTCCAAGCTGTTCCCGCCCATGGTGCTGCAAATGTGCGCGATTGGCGAAGAGTCTGGCTCGATTGACTACATGCTCGGCAAGGCGGCTGATTTTTACGAGTCTGAAGTCGATGATATGGTGGCCGGAATCTCCAGCCTGATGGAGCCCATCATCATCGTCATATTGGGCGGCATCATTGGCGGCATTGTGGTGGCCATGTACCTGCCGATCTTCAAAATGGGGCAAATGGTTTGACTTTCCTCGACTTGCCACTCGGCGTGCTGCTGGCCAGCGTCTTCGGACTGCTGATCGGCAGTTTTCTCAATGTCGTTATTTTTCGTCTGCCCAAAATGCTGGAGCAGCAATGGGCGCGCGACTACCAGGAATGGGCGGGCACGGAGGCGGCGCCGGCCGCCCCCTTCAATCTGCTGGTGCCCCGCTCGCAATGCCCCAACTGCGCAGCACCGGTGCGCTGGCACCAAAACATCCCGGTGCTGAGTTATGTGCTCTTGCGCGGACGCTGCGGCCAATGCCAGGCGCCGATCAGCCGCCAGTACCCCTTGATTGAATTGGCCACCGCCGGTTTGTTTGCCCTGTGCGTTGCGCGTTGGGGCGTCACTCCGGTGGCCGGAGCCTGGTGTGTGTTCGCCGCCGCCTTGCTGGTATTGGCTGCCATTGACTGGGAAACCACGCTGCTTCCCGACGTCATCGTGCTGCCCTTGCTGTGGCTGGGCTTGATTGCCGCCGACGCCCAGTGGACGCAGGCAAACCTGGCGGACGCACTATGGGGTGCCATTGGCGGCTACCTGTCGCTTTGGTCGGTCTACTGGGCATTTAAATGGGCCACAGGCAAAGAAGGCATGGGCTACGGTGACTTCAAGCTGTTCGCCTGCCTGGGCGCTTGGTTTGGCTGGCACCTGCTGATTCCGCTGATTTTGCTGTCGTCCGTCGTTGGCACGGTGGTCGGGTTGGCGCTTAAATTCGGTGGCGGCCTGCGCGAAGGCGGCTACATGCCCTTTGGCCCCTTTTTGGCCGGCGCCGGTTTCGTTTGCCTGGCCTGGGGCCCCACGGCGCTGCGTGCGGCAATAGGCCTATGAGCGCGCGCAGCCTTCGCCTGGGTGTGAGCGGCGGCATTGGCAGCGGCAAAAGCACGGTGTGCCAGATTTTGGGGCGCCAGGGCGCCTGCGTGATAGATGCCGACGCCATCTCGCGCGCCAGCACGGCAGCGGGCGGATCGGCCATTGCAGCGGTTCGCGCGACCTTTGGCGCGGACTTCATCGACGCCACCGGCGCCATGGACCGCACGCAGATGCGCCAACTGGTGTTTTCCGACCCCCAGGCCCGCGCGCGACTAGAGGCCATCGTCCACCCGCTGATTGCGCTCGAAGTAGAGCGCCAAGCGGCAGATGCTGTAGCGCAAGGCGTGCGCTGCATCGTTTTTGACCTACCGCTGCTGGTGGAGTCCCGCCACTGGCGCAAGAGCCTGGACCGGGTGCTGATCGTGGACTGCCAGACGCAGACCCAGGTGGAACGCGTGGCGCAGCGCAGCGGCCTGAGCGCGCCAGAAGTCCAGGCCATCATTGCAGCGCAAAGTACACGCGCGCAGCGCTTGCAGGCAGCCGACTTCGTTATTTTCAATGAAGGCCGGGACTTGTTTGAAATCGAGGGCGAATTGAAGCAATTGGGACCGCAGTTCGGGCTATGATCCCCGCACTGGAA
>CAMDHS010000057.1 GCA_945898115.1 Comamonas sp. lk | reverse complement strand
CTTTGCGCCTGCGCGTCGGCCCGTCCCAGTGCCATCAGCGCCTGGGTGTAAGGCGCTTCAAACAGCAAATAGCTTAAAAGCGCGTCGCCCTGGCCCTGGGCGGGGGCGTCGGTGCGGCCCAGGGTGCGCAGCAGGCTTTGCACCGTGGGCGGCAGGGTGCGGGCATGCGCGGCGGCGATCACGTCCAGGCGCTGCGAGGGCGCAATCAGCAGCAGCTCCACCGGGCGCAAACGCGTGTCGGTGCGCTTGTCAGGCGGGATGAGATGCAGAGTTTGGTTGATGCGCCGCAGGCGCTCTACGTCCACCGACAGCGAATCGAGAAAGATGCTCGAGAGCGTGTGCCCGGCAATTTGCGCCAAATTGGGGTACTGTGGCTCGGCAAGGCTCATCTGCCGTGGCTCCTGCATGCGCCCGGCGCCGATCACCAAAATGCGCTGCGCCCCCAAGTGGATCGCCGCCGAGGTGGGCGCGGTCTGGCGCATAGAGCCGTCGCCAAAAAAAGCGGGCCCCTGCGGGCCGTCTAGCCGCATGGCGGGGAAAACAAAGGGGATCGCCGCGCTGGCCAGCAAATGCGGCACCGTGATCGCCCCCTGTTGCACCAGGCGTTGGTTGCGCACCCAAGGTGCCACGGGTGTTTCGCTTTGAAAAAAAGTGACGTGTTCGCCCGTGCTGTAGCTCGACGCCGTAATGGCCAGTGCCTGCAGATGGCCGTCTTGCATCAGACCGGGCAGGCGCCCAAAGCGCACGCGCTCGGTCAGCAGGGCGCGCAGCGGGTCGTTGTTAAGCAGCGATTTGGGGCGCAGGCGCTTTTGCCGCAGCAGCCAGCCCAGGGACAAAAGCGACAGCCAGCGCGCCCCCGAGCGCACCATGCCCAAGACGCCCGTGTCGTACACCTGTTCCACATGGAAGTTGCCCCACACGTCCACCAGCTCGGCCATCGCGCCGTCAAAGTCATCGGCGCCGCAGGCCAGCACGGCGGCGTTAATGGCGCCCGCCGAGGTGCCGCTGATGATGGGGAAAGGGTTGGCCGCCATGTCGGCGCGCATCTCCGCTGTCTCGGGGCCGTCGCCCAGGGCCAGGCGCGCGGCGCGGCGCATGTGTGCAATGGCGGCCAGCACGCCCACTTGGTACGCGGCGCGGGCACCGCCGCCTGAGAGGATGAGACCGGTGGTTTTTGCCATGGCCCCATGGTAGGAGGGTTTTGCGCCGGGCAAATCGGTACAGACCCGCGCTTGGGTAGACTCGGCGACCTTTGCGCCCGACCTGGGCGCGCCCTCTTTTTCTGTCCTGATTGCCGCTTTATGTCCACCCCCGAACTCGTTCTCCAAGCCCTGCAAACCGTTGTGGACCCCAACACCGGCAAAGACTTCGTCACCGGCAAATGCGTCAAAAACCTGCGCGTGAATGGCGACACGGTGGACTTTGACCTGGAACTGGGTTACCCCGCCAACAGCCAGCTAGAGGGCTTTTGCCAGCAGCTCGCTGCTGCGGCGCAGACGGTGGCCGGTGTGGTGCACGTGGAAATCCAGCCGCGCCTGAACGTGTCGGCCCACGCGGTGCAGCGCGGCGTGCAACTGCTGCCCGGCGTGAAGAACATTGTGGCCGTGGCCTCGGGCAAGGGCGGCGTGGGCAAAAGCACCACTGCGGCCAACCTGGCGCTGGCGCTGGCCTCTGAGGGCGCAAGCGTGGGCCTGCTAGACGCCGACATCTACGGCCCGAGCATGCCCATGATGATGGGCATCAGCGGCAAACCGGCGTCTGCCGACGGCAAAACCATGGAGCCCATGGTGAATTACGGCGTGCAGGTGATGTCGATCGGCTTTTTGGTGCCGCAGGACGAGGCCATGATCTGGCGCGGCCCCATGGCCACCCAGGCTTTAGAGCAGCTGCTGCGCCAAACCCACTGGCAAGAACTCGATTACCTGATCGTGGACATGCCCCCGGGTACCGGCGACATCCAGCTCACCCTGAGCCAGCGCGTGCCCATGACCGGCGCGGTGATCGTCACCACGCCACAAGACATTGCGCTCTTGGACGCCAAAAAAGGCATCAAGATGTTTGAAAAAGTGGGCGTGCCCATTTTGGGCATCGTGGAAAACATGGCGGTGCACGTGTGCAGCAACTGCGGCCATGTGGAGCATATTTTTGGCGCTGACGGTGGCAAAAAAATGGCCGCTGAGTACGCCAAGGACTATCTGGGCGCCTTGCCCCTGGCCATGGCGATTCGTGAACAGGCCGACAGCGGTCGCCCCACCGTGGTGGCAGACCCGGATGGCGAAGTCGCTGGCCTGTACAAAGCGCTGGCGCGCAAGGTTGCGGTGGCCATTGCGGCCAAGAACAAAGACTTCTCTAGTAAGTTCCCCAGCATTACGATATCCAAAACCACCTGAGGCGGTAACAATGTATCGGATTGCCGACGGCTCAAGTGCTCGTTGCGGGCCGATGTGTGGTGTATCGCCAGTGGCCAAGGCCGCTCCATGGTTTGGAGACCTGCGTTGAATCTACTTCCTAGCTTGCGTTATCTGGTGGCTTTGAACGAGCACCGCCATTTCGGTCGGGCGGCGCAGGCATGCCATATTACGCAGCCAGCGCTGTCCAATGCCTTGCGGGCGCTGGAGCAGGAGTTTGAGGCCGTTATCGTCAAGCGCGAGCGCAATTATGTGGGTTTCACGCCCGAAGGCGAAATCATATTGGCCTCGGCCCAGCGCATGTTGCACGAGCATGCTTTGTTGCGCGAGTCGCTCAAGGGCGACGCTCTGGCGCCGCACGGCCCGCTGCGTATTGGCGCGGTGCCCACGGCGATGCCGGTGGCGGCGCGCTTTGCCGCCATGTTGCAAGCACGGCAAAGCGGCATTCGGCCCATCGTTTTGTCGCTCAGTTCAGCCGAGTTAGAAAAAGGCCTGGAGAATTTGTCTTTGGACCTGGCCATGGGCTATATCGGACGTATGGACGCGCGCAGCGTGCGCCTGACCTCGTTAGAGCAATACACCGAACACTATTTTTTGCTTCGCCGTGTCGATCATCCGCAAACTGACAGTCTGCGTATCGGTCAGCCCCTGACTTGGCGGGAGGCAGGTCAATTTCCTTTGTGCCTGTTGACGCCTGAGATGCACAACCGCACGATAGTTGATGCTGCTTTGCGCCAGGCGGGCGTTCAAGTGGTGCCTGCCATGGAGACCAACTCTATCTTGGCTATGGCACTGTGCGTGGTGCAAGGCCAGATGTGCGGGATCTTGCCCGGCGCACTGGTCGGAGCGGTCCGAAGCGACCGGCAGCTGGAAGCCTTGCCTTTGGTCGAGCCCGAAGTACGCACGCCAATCGGCTTTATGTTCAATGCGCAGATGCGCCCTTCGCGCTCACAGCAAGCGGCCATGGAATTGGCGCGCGACGTTCAATGGTTGCAGCACGCCGCTATGCACAGCGGCATGCTCACCTCGCCGGTAGCGGGATCTGCTTGACCGCCTAGTGCACGCTGCAAATAGAAACGAGGCTTGCAGTAGACCCGTTCACTGTGTGTCGTGCTGACCCAGCAGTCCTAGGCATCGTTTGGGTGTCTTTAGGCTACAACCAGCGTTTTCGGCGGCGGTAGGACTTCATGCCACGGAAGCTCTTGCGGCCTTCGTTGGAGACGCCCAGGTAAAACTCTTTGACGTCCGCGTTCTCAGCCAAGGCCTTTGCTGTGCCGTCCATCATGACACGGCCGCTTTCTAGGATGTAGCCGTAGTCTGCGTACTTGAGGGCCACGTTGGTGTTTTGTTCGGCCAGCAAAATGCTGACACCTTCTTTTTGGTTGAGCTCACGAACGATTTCGAAAATTTCTGCAACGATTTGGGGCGCCAAACCCATCGATGGTTCGTCTAGTAGCAACATACTTGGCTTGGCCATCATGGCGCGGCCAATGGCTACCATTTGCTGTTCACCACCCGATGTATATCCAGCTAAGCTCGTGCGCCGCGTTTTCAGGCGAGGAAAGTAGGCGTAAATTCTCTCGAGTTCCTGGCGCACCTGGGCGTATTTGATCGGTCGCGCGTAGGCGCCAGTAATCAGATTGTCTTCCACGCTGAGGTGACCGAAGCAATGCCGGCCCTCCATGACCTGGACCATGCCCATGTCGACCATTTCGCCAGGGGCAAGTCCTTCCGTGCGTTTGCCCCGAAACTCGATAGAGCCCTTGGTCACCTCGCCTCGCTCAGAGGCTAGAAGCGTCGAAACCGATTTCAGCGTAGTGCTTTTGCCAGCGCCATTTGCCCCAAGCAAAGCAACTATTTTCCCCTGGGGCACTACAAACGAGACGCCGCGCAATACCAAAATTACGTGGTCGTAGATGACCTCGATATTTTTGACCGACAAGATGGGCGGCGCCGAAGCCAAAGGCTCGGCGACGCTGCTTGTCTCTAAAACAGTAGTGGGGTTCACGAGCACTTGCGCGGCGTGATCTTGTTTTCGCCCGCATACTTAGCGGCGGATTCTTCAATCAGTTTGCGGATAAAGGCTGGGTCAGGTGCACCTGTCCAATCGGTGATAAGGGCGAACTTTGTGCCGTCCCATTGCATTACGCGGAAGCGCTCAGAGCCATCATGCTTTGTGCATGACATCTTGAACGGCCCCGACATCCCTTGGATTCCGATTTCTTTGAGCTTCGCGTCGGTGATATCTAGCGCCTCGTAACCATCACGAAATTCTGGACCAGTCACCGTCTTGCCCGGCTTCTTGTGAATGCGCTGGGCATTCTTTAGAGCCTCGACCCACATGGCCGCAGCTCCGACACCGCGGTTGTAATAGACCGAGCCAATGCGCTCCTTGTCCTGCAAGTTTCCTTTACCCGCACCGTACACCACCTTCTCAATATCTTGAATCAAGGGGAACTTGCCCGGCACGGCGTTCGCGGTAACGTAGGTACCCTTGGCAGCGTCGCCAGCGGGCACCATGTCTTCCTCAGCACCGCCAAAGGATACATAGACCATGCGATTGCGCGGAAAGCCCACGCGCGCTGCGTTGGTGATGGCGGTGGAGTTCATACCTGAACCGGCACCCCAAAAGGTAACCCAGTCCGCTTTTTCGCGGCGGATCTGCAGCCACTGCGATTGTTGCTCCAGCCCTGGCGGCGGCACTGCAATCTCCACAAGCTTTACGCCCCACAGTTTTGCGATTTCACGCATCGCGGGCAAGGGCTCACGTCCAAAAGCGCTATCGATGTGCAGGTGCACAACGGTCTTGCCCTTCATCTTTTCGATGCCACCTTCTTGCTGTGCCATGAAGGACAGTTGCACCGCAACTTGTCCCCAGTAGTGGCCTGCGGCGTTAAAGACCCAGGGCCAGACGGTGCCATCGGCTGCATCGGTGCGACCGTAGCCGTATTGCGCCAGCACCACGTTATCGGGCTCCATACGGTTAATCACAGCATAGGCGCCTGGCGTACCCAAGGTATCAAAGACCACCATCTTTTGGGTGCCTTTGTTTAACAGGCGCTGATAGCACTCTACGGTCCGCGCAGCGTTGTATTCTGTCTCGCACTCTTCCCATGTCAATTTGACGCCGCCGACGCCACCGAACTTCATATTCACGTAGTTCAGGTAATCGATGATGCCCCCGTAATAGCCAGTACCCATAGCAGAGTAGGGACCTACGCGACTACTAGGGATGCCGAAGTACTGCTCCTGAGCTTGGGCCAGGGCTACGTTCGGGCTAATTACCGCAAGCGTGAGTCCTAGGGCAGTCAAGCCTCGCAGGACGCTGTTGCGAATCGATTGGTAATTCATTTGCATGTCTCCTATTAAACGGATTATGGAAATCATCAATACTTGAACGGCCACAGGCGTAGCCGTTCCTTCGTGACCTGCCACAGACGGGCAAGACCTAGGGGTTCGAAGATCAAAAACACAATGATCAAGACTCCGAAAATAACCTGCTCCAACGCAGACGTAATGGTTGCATCCACCGCGCGGCCCAAGACGGCGTGGAAAAGAATATTGAGAAAAATGGGTAAGAGCAGGATAAATGCCGACCCCAGGAAGGGCCCTAGGATGGTGCCAAGCCCACCAATAATCACCATAAAAAGTATTCGAAACGACAGCTCGATGTTGAAGGTTGCCGGCTCAACCGTTTGAAGGTAAGCGAACAAGAAAAGTGCACCGCCCACCCCGCAGTAAAACGAGCTGATTGCAAAAGCCCTCAGCTTGGTTTTCAGCAGCGAGAGGCCCATAGCCTCGGCCGCTACGTCCATGTCGCGCACCGCCATCCAGCCGCGACCGATACTGCCTTGGGCCATATTGGCAGCCAACAAGGCCATTACCCCAACGATCACAAGTACCACCAAGTATTTTTGTGCCGGGGACCCCATGGTCTGACCGAAAATAACGATCGCTTGGGCGTTGATAATGCCCGAGGTGTCGTAGTTTTTGAACCAGCCAAATTTGTCCAGGCCCCATACGATAAAGAACTGGGAGGCAAGCGTGGCCACCGCCAGATAAAGCCCTCGGATCCGAAGGCTGGGCAAGCCAAAGAGGATGCCAATGGCTGCCGCAATTAGTCCAGATAGGATTACCGCCACTACAAAGGGTATTCCGGGCACACGCAAAATCAAGTTGTAGCATGCAAAAGCGCCGGCCGCCATGAAGCCGGCCGATCCAAGAGATAACTGTCCGGCGTAGCCCATCAAAATATTCTGGCCCAGCGCTACCAGCGCAAGTATTAACCAGGGGATCATGATGGCGCTAATCCAGTAGTCGCTAGCCCAAAGCGGCGTAGCGACAAAGCCGATCACCATCAGAATCAGCATGCCTAATTTATCTTGGCGTAGGGGAAGCAATTGCCTGTCTTGGGCGTAACTGCTTGCGTACTGACCGGCTTCTCTGTAAAACATAGTGTTAGTTGCCTGTGAATTAGCTGAGGCTACACGCGCCGAATAATCTTTTCGCCGAACAGGCCCTCTGGGCGTACCAGCAGAAACAAGACCGCCAGCATGTAAGGCAACCATCCCTCAATGCCCCCGCCGACATAAGGCCCGAGGTAGACCTCGGCCATTTTTTCTGCAGCCCCAACGATCAGGCCTCCGACAATCACCCCAGGCACCGAGGTGAAGCCGCCGATGATGAGTACTGGCATTGCCTTCAGCGCAACGCCGACAAGTGCAAATTGCACGCCGCTGCGCGCCCCCCACATCATGCCGGCCACTAGTGCGACCACGCCTGCAGTGGCCCAGACCACGACCAGAATGTGCCTCAACGGTATACCGATAGACAGCGCAGCAGCGTTATCGTCTGCTACCGCCCGCAGGCCGCGCCCGACTTTGGTTTTAGAAAATATCAAGGAAAGAACGGCAACCATGAGGCCAGAAACCAGTCCGGCGGCGACATCGAGCTGGCTCACAAGTATGTCGGCCTTGTCAGCAAGCCATTCCATCGGCTGATCAGCAATTCCCAAATCTAGGCGCCGCACTTTGACGCCCCAAGCCAGCTGAGCGAGACCCTCGAAGACAAAGGCCAGACCGATGGTTGCCATCAGCAGGGTGTCTTCGCTTTGCCCTACCAGTGGCCGCAGCACCAAGCGTTCGGTTAGCACACCGACGCATACCATCAAGGCAATGGTCACTGGAAGCGCGAGCCAAAAGTTCAGCCCCAACTCGGTAAAGCCCACAAAGGAGAGCACGGCAAAAAATACCATCGCCCCTTGCGCAAAGTTAAAAACGGCCGATGCTTTGTAGATGAGAACAAAACCAAGCGCGACCAGGGAGTACATCAGCCCGGACAGCAGTCCTCCAACCAGCACTTCAAAGAAAAAGTTCATGCCTAGGGCCCTTTAGTCTGCGACGCCCAAATAGGCTTTGATCACTTCAGGATTGGCGCGCACTTCATCAGGCGGCCCGTCCCCTATTTTTTTACCGTAGTCGAGCACCACAACGCGGTCAGAGAGGTCCATTACGACTCCCATGTCATGTTCGATCAACACAACGGTGGTGCCGAAATGGTCGTTGACGTCTAGGATGAAGCGGCACATGTCCTGCTTTTCCTCGATGTTCATACCGGCCATGGGTTCGTCAAGCAACAAAATTTTCGGCTCTGCCGCTAATGCACGTCCAAGCTCCACGCGTTTTTGCAATCCATAGGGAAGACGCTTTACCGGTGTTTTGCGGATGTGCTCGATTTGAAGAAACTCAATAATGTGCTCTACTTTTTCACGATTTTCGGATTCTTCTTTGCGGGCGCGGGGAAGTTGCAAGGCGATTTCAAGGAAGTTGGCGTGTTCCCGCAAACTGCAACCGGCCATGATGTTGTCAAGTACCGTCATGCCCTTGAAAAGTGCGATGTTTTGAAACGTGCGCGAAATTCCAATTTGTGCCGCGCGGTTGGGCGTCATCTCTTTGAGCAACTCGCCGCGCATTTTGATCGTGCCCTCTTGGGGCCTGTAGACGCCATTGATCACATTGAGCATCGAGCTCTTGCCCGCGCCATTGGGGCCAATGATGGCCCGGATCTCGTGCTCAAGTACGTTGAAAGATATATTGGTCAGGGCCTTGACGCCCCCAAAACGAAGGGACACGCCTTCGAGCTCGAGGATCGGCCCGCCAATCGGGAAGCCGCGCTGTGGCGCATCGGGCGCAGCGTCGTGGGGGTGCATTAGGGCGTCCATGTCAAGCGGCCTTTTGCAAGGTGGGCGTAGCAAAGATACGAGCGCTGCCAATCATCACAGTCGCTGAGACTTGGCCTGAACTGCCGTCTTCATAGCGCACCGGTGCATCTAAATGGCCCACCGCACTACCGTCGTACAAGGCCTGTAACAGGCTTGCGAAACGCTGGGCGATAACTTCGCGTCGCACCTTGCGCATACGGGTAACTTCCCCATCGTCGGGCTCTAAGCGCTTGGGCAGCAACACGAAACGGTGAATTTGTGCGTGCGTCAACTTGGGGTCATTGGCCCATTCGGCATTGGCCTGCGTAATCACTTCTCCGACCAAGCGATAAACCTCCTTGAGCGCGACAAGATCAGAAAAACCTGTGTAAGAGAGTCCCTGCTTGTCAGCCCAGTTGCCTACTGCTTCGCTATCGATATCGACAAACGCGCATACCGCATCATGGTCTTTGCCAAAGACCACTGCTTCGTTGATATAGATCGAAAATTTCAGTTTGTTTTCTAGTAGCTTGGGCGCGAAAAGCCCGCCATTGTTGAGCGAGCCAATATCTTGCTTGCGACCGACGAGATGGAGCTCACCTTGCTGATTCAGCCAGCCCACATCGCCCGTGTGAAACCAACCTTCAGCGTCCGTTCTGAGGCGCGTGCTCTCTGGATCTTGGTGGTAGCCTGAGAACCGGCCAGGTCCACGAAACAAAACTTCACCTTCGGGACTCAGACGCACTTCCAGCCCCGGCGCGGGGCGGCCCAGGGAGTTCGAAAGGCCAGCATCTTTGGCTTGCAGAGTGGCAAACAATCCCATTTCGGCTGAGCCATAGACTTGTTTCAAATTGATCCCCAAGGACCGATAGAACAGTAGGAGGTCTGGCCCGATGGACTCTCCTATGCAGTAGGCCCTGCGCACACGGCTCAGGCCCAGCACGTCGCGCAGCGGCCCGTAAATGATGCTGTCGCTCAAGCTGTGCATCAGACGGTCAGCCGCGCCCACAGACTCGCCAGAAAGAACGCGGGCGCCTACGCGTCTCGCAACTGCCATGCAGGTGTCGTAAATACCGCGCTTGATTCCACCAGTGTTGTTTATTCGAATGGAAACCTGCGTGAGCAGTGCTTCTAAAACGCGCGGAGGCGCAAGAAAGATGGTGGGGCCCATTTCGCGCATGTCATTGAGCATCGTCTCCGAGGACTCAGGGCAGCACACGCAGGAACCTGAAACCATGGGGAGTACATAGGCAAAAACATGCTGCGCAAGCCATGCTGGCGGGAGATAGGCCAGCGAGGTGTCATTGCTGTTTAGCCCCTCGGACTTGATCGCCGATTGAACGCGGTCAATCAAGGCTTCATGCGTATGCACGACGCCCAGCGCCGGACCTGTGGTTCCAGAGGTAAAAAAAAGCGCTGCTGGGTCTTTGCCACTGCCACGCTCGAGTTCACTGTCTAGTTGCGCACCAACTTCGGCAATACGGCTCCGACCTTTCGCCATGAGGGCGTCATAAGACAGCAATTGGCTCTGACGGTAATGCCGCATGCCGAGTTCGTCGTCATAGAACACTCGACGCAAGCTGGGGCACTGCGGCATCAAGCTGAGCAACTTGTCAACTTGTTCCTGGTTCTCTGCAAATACATAAGCGATGTTTGCACTTCGAATCGGGCTTGCTATTTCCTGTGCATTGGTGTCAGTAAAGAGAGGTACCACCACCCCGCCTATCCATTGGACAGCCGCCATCGCGGAGAACAAACGAGGCCTGTTTTCCCCTAACAGTGCTACGTGGTCGCCCCGACGGACGCCTTCAAGCAGCAAGGCCGCAGCAAGAACGCGCACTTCATCGGCGAGCTGCCCCCAGCTCAGCGTATGCCAAATGCCCAGCCTCTTCTCCCGAATGGCGGGAGCGGCAGGATTTTTTTGCTGGTTAAGTAGAAGAAATTTTGGAAGAATGCTCATTGAAATGGACTCTAAATCCATGCCTGAGAATATTTAATAGGGCCTTACCCCTAGGGTGCGGTTTTTCGATCTAAATTTATTTCAAGACATGATTGAAATAAATAGGTTTGTTCATGCCGTCATTGATTTATGGCTTCGGCAAAGCAAGAAAGCCTTACCCATTCGGTTGGACGATTTCGGGCGTCCTCAGCAGGAGTTCTTGGACTTTCTCAAAGGATTTTTTGTGCTGGCGCGAGCGCGCATGCTTTTGCTTGCACTGATTGAAATTGCTTCGGTGCTTCTATGTTGCAAGCCTTTGGCCATTTCGCCACTTTGCCCTGCGCCGGTAGCGTCATTTGCTGCATTGCGTCATTCAACACTTGAATAGTGCAATGTAGGGATTCAATTGGACGCCAATAGCCCTATGCATCGATACTCTTTGGAATATTTCATGGGTACTTGTACCCCAACGCCATGCCTCATATCACTGTTGCCAGTACTGCCGCCGTCCGTTTGGGCACATTGGAGGAAATGCGCACGCGCATCCGCAAGACAAGCAAGCTCAAAGGCCGCCAGCTCGACGATGCCGCTGTTCTGGAGGTATACGCCTTACTCGGTGAGGGGTCGCTCCCGCGAGACATGCTCATTGAATACTTGCACCAGCTCAACGACACTTTTCGCTGCCTGCACGACCGCCACCTCGTCGCGCTGGCCAAGCAAATGCGCATAGGCATGGCTGAAGTGTTTGAGGTCGCAAGCTTCTATCACCATTTCGAAGTGCTGCGGGGGGATGCGCAACCCGCTGCCATTACGGTGCGTGTATGCGATGGCCTCAGTTGCGAAATGGCCGGTGCCAAAGACTTGCTGGCCCGTCTGCCGCACATTCTGGGCCGTGACGACGTGCGCGTCATCTCTGCCCCCTGCATCGGCCGTTGCGAGCAAGCCCCCGCTGCCGTGGTGGATCAAAACCCGGTGCTCTTTGCAACGCCCGAGCGAGTTGCCGCTGCCGTGCAAGCGCAAGCCTGCCAGCATCCGCCAGCCACGCAAGAAGCTGCGTTTGATGCGGCAGCCCATAGTGAAAAAGCGGTGTCACCTTCCCAAGCCGACATGCAAGTGGCCCCCGCCTATGTGGGCTTGAAGGCCTATGTGGCGCAGGGCGGCTATCAATTGGCTGCAGGCTTGTACCAAGGCAAACAGAGCGCTGAAACAATTATCAAAGCCATGGAAGACTCGGGCCTGCGCGGCTTGGGGGGCGCCGGTTTTCCGGCCGGGCGCAAATGGCGCATCGTGCGCGATCAGCCCGCGCCCAAACTCATGGCCGTCAATATTGACGAGGGCGAACCCGGCACCTTCAAGGACCGCACCTATCTGGAGCGCGACCCGCATCGTTTTTTGGAAGGTATGCTGGTCGCCGCGCAAGTCGTTGGCATAGACGCTTGCTATATATATTTGCGCGACGAGTACCACGGCTGCCGCGCTATCCTTGAGCAGGAAATAGCGCAGTTGCAAGCGCATCCGCCGTGCCCCTTACCAACTATTTTTATACGCCGGGGCGCGGGCGCCTATATCTGCGGCGAAGAGTCCGCCATGATTGAGAGCATTGAGGGCAAACGCGGCGAACCACGCATGCGTCCGCCTTACATCGCCCAAGTCGGCCTGTTTGGCCGCCCCACGCTGGAACACAACTTCGAGACCCTGTACTGGGTGCGCGACATTGTGGAAAAAGGCCCGCAGTGGTTTAGCAGTTTTGGTCGCAACGGGCGCAAGGGCTTGCGCAGTTTCAGCGTCAGTGGTCGGGTCAAGCACCCGGGCGTCAAGCTGGCGCCAGCTGGCATTACTGTCAAAGAACTGATCGCCGAATACTGCGGCGGCATGGCCGAGGGCCACGATTTTTACGCTTACCTTCCCGGCGGCGCCTCGGGCGGTATCTTGCCCGCTAGCATGGGCGATGTTCCGCTGGACTTTGACACGCTCCAGCCCTACGGCTGCTTTATCGGCTCTGCCGCCGTCATCGTGCTGGGCCAGCACGACAAGGCGCGTGACGCTGCCAGCAACATGATGCGCTTCTTTGCGCACGAGAGCTGCGGCCAGTGCACGCCCTGCCGCGTGGGCACCGCCAAGGCGGTCGCGTTGATGGACGCGCCGGTGTGGGACAACACCACACTCGAAGACCTGAATATTGTGATGACCGACGCATCCATCTGCGGCCTCGGCCAGGCGGCGCCCAACCCGGTGCGCTGCGTCCAGAAATACTTTGCCCACGAGGTGGCCTGACATGAACGCACCCACAAAAATCACCGAACTGACCCCGCAGGTCATCACCTTTTTGCTGGACGGCAAACCCGTCGAGGCCTTTGAGGGCGAAACCATCTTCAAAGCAGCAAAGCGCCACGGCATCGACATTCCTCACCTTTGCTACAAGGACGGCTACCGCGCCGATGGCAACTGCCGCGCTTGCGTGGTCGAGATCAAAGGCGAACGCACCTTGGCGCCTAGCTGCTGCCGCAGCGCCACGGCTGGCATGGAAGTGCAAGCGCAGAGTGAGCGCGCGGTCAAAAGTCAGAAGATGGTGCTGGAAATGCTGCTGTCGGACATGCCGGATCTGGGCTACAAGTGGAACGACGCCTCAAGTACCAAGCTCCCTTCTGCCACGGCGGTGCCAGGGGTGGGGGCGGGTGACGATTTGTGCTCGCAC